>NZ_CDRSSE010000039.1:15580-35757 GCF_977051555.1 Segatella sp. | reverse complement strand
ATTACTCTTAGCCCATTGTTCTTCTAACTTACCGATCATTTCCTTTCGGAAGGAATTTCTTTCTTCTTTATTCATTGGTATATTGCTATTTTATTTTTCCTCATTGCTGTATCGCTCTGCACTTGTCATCTTTCGAAAACCTACCCTCAATGGTCTTTACACCCCCTTCGGTTCCCCCGTTCCCGGGGGACAGAAACCTTCTTTACCATTAAAAAAGGCTTTTTCTACCTCTCCGTCTCTCCTGCAAGGAGAGCTCCACTTTCTCCCCAAGCCCCTCTTCCTCAGGAAGCGGGGATGTAACCGCCCTCCGGTGTTCGGAACCGCTGCGCTCTAAGGTTGGCGGACCATCAAAGGTCTCGCCAGATTGTGCGGGATGGGACCGCCGGGGGACAAGCTTGATGATGGGGACCGGCTTGATGATGGGGACCGGCGGGGGGACGGGAGTTAGAGCTCTACATCCTCATCTACTGTTAAGATGAATTTCGAGGCATTCATGCTCTTCATTAACCGGATGTTCAGATTGATTAAATCACGATATTCATCTAGGGCTGGGGTGTTGATGTCGGTATAACCGTGAAAACCACCCATACCTGTTGCGTCGTTTATCTTTACTACATCTACAAAATAGATGTCACCATCTTGAGTTTTCACTCTTTTCAATACAAATTGTTTTAGTTTCAGCATTTCATTTTATCCTTTAGATTCATACTGTGGTTGGTCTATGACTGGCACCTTATGAAGCAGTACATAACGCTGCAACAACTGGCGCCAAACCAATAGACGCGTTCCTTTCCATAATTCAACGGCTGCCGCTACAAGAATGTTAAATGTTGAATGTTGAATGTTGAATGCTTTGGCAACAGCCTCTGACATTGCATCTATATCATTCGTATAGTCGATGTCTGTTTCTATCGAAAATCCACCTATCCCATTGACCTTTTCAAATCTATATTCGCTTTGTGTGAGCAAGTAGAGTAAGCGAGGATATTTCTTCGCCTCTAAATCTGCGAGAAAAGCCTCTTGCTCTTTACTGCTTTGTGATGCGTAATAATCATAGAATCCTCCCCATGAACAGATGGCCTTTACCTTTCCACCATCTGTATTCACCAGTGCAAAATGGGCATAATACTCATAGTCCTCATCGAAGTCCGTGGAGTTTTTATCAGACTCACTACCTTTATCCTGGAAGACTTCCCGAAGATTACAGCGGAGGATGAGCTCTGTGATTCCATTATGATGCAACACCGTATAATCATGTCCTTCCGGGATGATTGCTCCAGAAGTAGGTGTAAGAAATGGACGTAATTTGGCATCAGGAATCAGTTCATTCAACCACCCTTCAAGGGAGATTTCACCTGCCTTAAAGTAATTGGAAAGAATACGAAAGTTATTGCGCATCTTTTCGTCTATTTGTCCTAATACCTTTTGCTGCTGGGCAACAGTGATTTCTTCTTTCTTGCTTTCGTATGCAAAATCCGACATACTCTGATTGCGATAGACAGGCAATCTCTTTTGATAATCCAAAAAAAGATTGCGCAATGTTTGACAGGCATTCTCGGATGGCTGTTTGGCTTGAAGATAGCCAATCATCTGATCGATGGCACGCCACACACCCACAGCCTCAGCTTTTGGTCCCTTGGTTGCCTCATGCTCTACCTGCATATCGTATTGACGAACGTTGGAAAAACTGAGACAGAGGTTGTTACCAAATCTCACAAAAAGATGGCGGTCTTTCTTGCCCTTGTTCTTGATTTGCTTGACCACGCCAACCCAACCTGCCAAAGGTCCACTGAATATGCGGACGGTATCATTCTCCTGAATGAGGTCATCATATCGCTTGCTTACAATACTCAATCCCTCTACACCATCTGCCATTTTATCACTGAAATAAATAAAATGCTCCATGTCTTCATCTGGGATTGTTGCCGTTCTGATAATGTCATCCGGAGATAAATTCTTGACATCCTTACAAAGAAGATGTGCGCTTGAGACAAGCTTTCCTTTCTGCAGTTCGCCTGTTTCCAGGCTACGGATGATATCTTCATAGACAAAATATCCCCAAGGTGTCAGTATTTTCTTCAAGACCTTTATGCTGTCTGCCTTGATAAACAGTAATCCATATATCAGCGGACGAAAACGGAAACGTTCTTCTCCCTGGGCATTGACATACTTCGTTCGGCATTTTGGCAGATAGACAAACTTCACTATGCCAGGATACGTATTTTCAAGAAACTCTTTCGTGCTTTGTTCTTGAAATTTATCTGTATTGACTATAAACCACATTGTCTAGAGTTAAGAATTTACAGGTGAAAGCTTACAGATGAAAATTGCTAAATATTAACGGCAGTTAGCTACAGGATACATCTCGGTTTCTCCTGAAAAGATTCCTCTTCCCGGATTATTGGGGTTGTGATATGTATCACAGCATTGATAAATCAACAGACTAACTTCCACTAATTTTCAATACTTTTATGTCTTTCGGTCTTCTGCATACATGATGCATGTAAGCCCGTATATAGCAAATTGTTTGTCATACGCTTCGCTTATATGAAAGCCATATTTATAGTTCTTATTTCACTACACTCTTCTGAATCTCTACATAAGAGATACAGAAATGCCGAAAACTTTCGTTCAATCAACGACTTAGGAAATTATGTACGAAAAGAAGCGTAAAAAAATGTTGATTTTCGTAGAACGATATTAATTTTTTAACACCCATAATTTGCTTGTTTCCAACATTTTTCGTATTTTTGCAAGGTAATTCTGTATCTCTTATGTAGAGATTCAGAAAAATCGGTTCATTTTGGTTCATTTTACAAAATCCCTCTTTTTATTCTTTTTTGTGGCTTATAGAGCTGCCAGTATCTTGGCGTTGGCATCATCTACTTCTGAGCTTTTGATGGAGCGGAGATAGATTTGTGTGGTGGTTTCGGAATGATGTCCCAATGCCTCGCTGATGACTGAAATAGAGATATGATTGTCTCTTGCCGTCGTTGCCCAGGAATGGCGGGCGATATAAAGGGTAAGCTTGCCCTTGATGCCTATCTTAGTTCCTAACTTCCTGAGATGGTATGAGATACGGGCTTCTGCATTGTGATATAGGCGCACCTCTTCCTGCATTTTGTCAATAGTTTTGTCCTGTCTTTTGTTTCCATCATCAACAAGGAAAGGAAAGAGATAAGATGAGGAGGCGGTCTGCGCCTGGTACTTTTCCATCAACTCCTGCATCTCCTTCTCCCATCGGATGGTGAGGCGCTGTCTGGTCTTGCTTCGGGTATAATGAAGATAACCGTCCTTGAGGTCGGATTTACGGAGGTGAACCAGGTCGATGAAAGAGATACCCCGCAGATAGAAACTCATCAGGAATGTATCTCTTGCCATCTCTTCCTTGGAAGTGAGATCCTTGACAGATTGCAGACTCTTGATCTGGCTGACATTCTCTGTAGGTATGGCTCTCTTGCGGGTTTTGGCTATACCGGTATAGACATCCGTGAAGGGATACTGCTGTGGCGTCAGTCCCTTTGCCACAGCTTTGTTGTAGGTGGCACGAAGGATGCGGAGATAGAAGGAGCTGGTGTTTCTGCATACCTCCGCCGTATGATGCAGGTATGCCTCATACGAGCGCATCACTTCTGCATCTAACTCTTTTAGGGCAATATCCTTGTTGTCTCGGTATCGCTTAAAACTATTGAGGGTTGCCTTGTAATGCAGCGAGGTGCGGTATTGCCCGTTTTTCATCAACAGGGCGATGAGGAGGTTCATGAACTGGAATAACGACTCTGATGTTTTCTTGTTTTTTGACATAACGATTGTGTATTTATGAAGTTTATTAATATATGATAGGGGCACCTCTGTCTCTATTCAAGAAACAAAGATGCCCCTATATAATATATTAATGTGTCAAGGACGCCAGTTCGTATGTAAAACCACTTCACACGGTCGGCACCATTTTGAAAGAAGGAGACTTCATCTTATCAGTATCGATTTTACTTAATTCTTGCTTTATATTCTTTCATAAAATCGTTTTTTTTGATGTAAAAATAATATATTTTATTGAATATCAAGCAAATAAAATAGTTTAACCTTGTTATTTTCCTATTCTATTGTGGCAGTTGACCCAATTCTGTTGTGGCAGTTGCCCCTTTTTCATTGTGGCAGTTGGCGCATTTCCGTTGTGGCAGTTGGCGGAATTATTTTTTCTGATACACCCTTACATAATCGATGAGATACTTCATCGGGAGGGCGGAATCATCTATCGCTCCACCATTATCACCGCCCAGGGCAAGATTGAGCAAAAGATACTGCGGCTTCTTGAAAGGCTGCTCGCCATTGCCCAGTTTGCCATTCACCGCCTCTGCCTGACTAATCTCGTTGAGGAGTTCATCGTCCAGATAAAGACGGATGCTCTGCTCATCCCAATCCATGCGCCAAACGTGGAACTTATCAGCCCACTGCGCATCACGATCGGTGAAATGGGTGAAGGGGATTGCCTTGCTGTTCCATTTCGCCGTCCAAGGCTTATCGGTTCCCCAGCAGGCATTGGCAAGGATATGAGGCACTCCCTGCTTGCGATAATACTCCATCATGTCGATTTCCCCATTCGATGGCCAGTCCATGCCGCGCCCCAGAAGCCAGATGGCAGGCCAGGCTCCACCCGCTGTAGGAATCTTAGCCCTGACCTCTACCCTGCCATAGAGAAACTCCTTCTTTTCTGCCGTATTTACCGAGGCTGAGGTATATTGTATCTTTTCGATGTTCTCAGGCCATCGGCTACTGCCCTTCCGGAAACCGGGATTCCGGCGAGGCTTCTTCTCCTTGCGTGCCTCGATGACGAGATTGCCATCCTTGCAATAGGCATTGGCTTTCTGATACCATTGCGTCTCATGATTGCGCTTGAATCCCTCCTCGTAGTTCCATACCTTGGCATCGAGAAGTCCATCGGTATTGAACTCATCACTCCATACCAGTTTCCACTTGTTCTGAGCCATCAGGGCAGATGGAGCGAAAGCCATCGCCATAACTCCGAACGCCATTCCCATTTTCTGCTTTACATTCATTTTGATGATTGTTTTGTTTTTATTTCCTATAATTGTCAGTATTTGCACAATACAACGATTGATGGCGCAAAATTACAAAATATCAATAAAATGGAGGACTAATTTTAGATAATTCAAGGTAAAATATCGATATTTTACATAAAAAACGGACTGTCCCGTGAATCAACGGCATCATGATGCCCAGCCTATACCGAATACATTGGAATAAAATGAAAAAGCAGAATATCAGCTGATATCCTGCTTTTTCTCTTACAAACTCTCACCCAAATCTTTTCTAAATTTCTCGGCAAGTTCTTCCTGCCAATAGCCTACTTCTTTCAGGCGGTCAAAGAAGAAACGAAGAACAGAAGGCTCTTCTACCCATTGCAAACCACCAATAAACTGGCGATTATCCCAAAGCCACTTCACACGGTCGGCAACATACTTCTCGCCTCCATCGTACGGACATCAATACCACCATAAGTAAGGAATCCCTCATACAGAGGAATATACTCCATCATCTGCTGGGTATATTTAGGATCCTTGGAAGTGATGATTCCACCCTTGGAGAAACTCAGCTTACGATCAGGAAGCAACAATGGAATGACTGAACTTATGATGCTTGACCATCCAGCGGTATACAACCACACAGATGATAACAGAGAACAGCGAGCCGAGCCACGTAGTGATACCCATAGGATAGAGTGTATCCGGATACATCATTGATGCAAGATAAGCCAACGGAATTCTTACCAGGATGACCGACAGGAAATTATAAACAAAAGAAATGATGGAATAGCCACAGGCTGTAAACAAGCCTGAGAAGCAGAAGTGAATGCCGGCAAAAAGACAATCATAAATATATCCCTGCAGATAAACGGCTCCTTTTTCAACGACAACAGGATCATCTGTAAAGATACCCACTGCCACCTCCGGGAAAATCTCCCAAACGGCAATCATCAACATGCCATAACCAAAGATGATGACAAGAGAACAGCGCAAAGTTTTAAGCACACGGCCTACATTGCCTGCACCATAGTTCTGGGAACAGATGGCTGATACGGTAGACAACATAGCAGAAGGAAGAATAAAAACCAGACCGATAAACTTCTCTACGATGCCCACAGCACCGGCATCATACACGCCTCGTCCATTGGCAATCACGGCAATGGCAAGAAAGCCCAACTGTATGAAACCATCCTGCATGGCTATCGGAAAGCCTATTTTCAGAATACTTTTTACCGTCTGACGGTTTGGACGGAAATCATGTCTGTGAACATCAAATACTTCTCGGTGACGTCTGATGGCAATGAGGGCTACGATCACACTAAACATCTGCGATAAGGTAGTGCCCAATGCAGCACCTCGGGCTCCCCACCCCAGATATCCGATAAAGAAAAAGTCGAGAAGGATGTTCACCACACAGGCCACAGCCACGAAATACATCGGACTCTTCGAATCGCCCAAACCACGGAAGATAGAGGCTATCACATTATAAGCCATGATGAAAGGAATGCCGATAAAGCATACCATAAGATAATCACGGGTACCTTCTATAGCCTCTGGTGGCGTATCCATCAGGCGGACAATACCATCACGGCAACAAAGCAACACCACTGCCAGCAATATACTCAAGGTAAAGAACATGGTAGCAGTATTACCAATAACCCGGGAAGCCCTGCGCTGATCCTTAGCACCGATGGCATGAGCCGTATTAACCGTGGTACCCATAGCCTGACCAATGACTACGCAAGTAACAAAATACATTACCTGCGCACCATTAGATACAGCCGTAGTACTATCTACATTACAATATCTACCTATCACGAAAAGATCGGCCAAACCATAGAGAATCTGTAGGAAATAAGCCAAAATATAAGGTAACAGAAAGGTCGTGATATTCCCCCAAATGCTACCTTGTGTCAAGTCTGTTCTATTCATCGGTTGCAAAGGTAATATAAAAAACAGAAAAAGCAAGACTATCTTACTTATTTTTTTCTCATATTCTGCAAATTTGTGATATAGCACCAACATTCACGGAGCCGTGGTAACCTCATACCGGACATACATAAAAAAAACTCCGAAAAACCAAGAATTGATTCTTCGGAGTTTTTTGTACACCCTTAGGGATTCGAACCCTAGACCCACTGATTAAGAGTCAGTTGCTCTACCAACTGAGCTAAGGGTGCCTCTGCAAAAAGCTTTGTTTTCAAAAGCGAGTGCAAAGGTAATACATTTTTCTGAAACCACCAAATTTTTATGGATATTTTTTGATAAAAACTTTCATTTTATCCATAATAATCGGTTGATGAAAGCATTATTCCTTCAGCCAACCACCTATCAGACTGATGATTTCCTGTCGTGTAGGCTCTGGGAACGACAAGATGCGAGTTTTGTGCGAACCGCCATGACACATATAAACATGCAGGTTCTTCTTGTTCTTGGTGAAAGGTAAGCCATAAATGCCCGAAGCTCCCCATGGGTCGATATCGCCATAAATATAAACCATCTTCGGATCATTCTTGGTCAGGAACTCAACCGTATGATTATAGAGTGCTGGCGAGAACTTCACGTTTTCAGCTCCCTTTGGCACCATCAGTTTCTTCAGATATCCCTTAGCCGTCTTGATACTGAGATATTTCTTGAATGGTTTGGTATAATAGCCGTAATAACCCAACTCCCGGGCTGCCTGCACATCAAATGAGGCTGTGGCATTATAATTGGTGAAATAGTTAGGCTCACACATATTGATCCAGTAATCAAACACCGTCTTGTCATCAGCCTCTCTTGCAGGAATCTTGTTGATGTCTTCTCCCCACTGCCAGAAAGCAAAGGCGTATTCGAATACAGAATAATCAAAAATCTCTGCCAGCGGAGCATTGAATACATATTTCTTATCGTTGCAATATTGCTCGAACATAGGTAGCAACGCAGCCTTTCGCTTGAAGAGGAGCAACTGGAAATCGAGCACCTTCTGTCGGTTTTCCTTGGTTGATACCTGATATTGCAGGAACTTCTCATGTCGTCCATCCTCCACACCCTTGTTGAGCGGAGCCACGTATGGCACAGAAATATCTACATCATCAGGGAAGTAAGAACGGTAGAACATCGTGGTCTGTCCGCCCTTGCTGATACCGGTAGCAATCCATTTTCCCTTATACATCGCATGCAGGGTCTGGTTTACATGATGCAGATCATAGAGCGAATTCTCAACGGTAAGATAATCCCAGTTGCAAGGACTAGGCATCGACTTGTCGAAATAGCGATACTCCACGGTAATGATGTTGGTATCGAAGAGCTTGGAAAGTTCCTCGATGTATCCTTCGCGCAACGCATAATTGGCATCATATCCTTCTGTCACGAGCACGGTAGGACGGTCGAATCCTCTATGGCAGAGCACCACCCTCTGTTCGAAATAGCCCTTGGATGCATCCTTGGCATCGAGCTGTTGCTTGATAAAGAACACATACTTTTCTGGGAAATGCGTACTTTTCAGCGTTTCCACGTTACTTACTCCAGGCAATGCAGCCAGTTGCTTACCAGCCATTCCCAGTTCTGCCGCCAACATCTGCAAAGGCAGGATGAAGAGCAGCAGCATCAATTTCAAAAATCTCAGTTTCATCTTATTCTCTCTTTTTATTTATTATATCCTAAAATTCAAGATTGCAAAATACATTCTATATGTTTTCTAAACCTCTGCAAAGGTAATGATTTATTCTTGTTCGGCAAAGAGAAACCCCACCTTATTTATTAAATGGGCAGCAATTAAGGAAATCAGAACAAGAATCCTGCATTGATATAGAATCCTACATTCTTACCCAAGCTAGAATAATTAGCCTGGATGCTTACCGGACCCAATACGAAATCATAGGATGCCCGCAAGGCTCCTCCCCACAAATCATCACCGATGAGAATATGGGAAAACTTGCGGGCTTCCTTGCCATACTCTCCCAGAACGGTAAGATAGAACTTTCCTTTCACCCGATAGCGGAAACCAAGCTGACCTGTCACCACATTGCGCTCCAGCAGATGAACATGCTGTGCACTCTCCCATGCCACCTGCCAAGGCAGATAGTAACCGTCAGCAACTCCACCTGCATAATTCTGATAAATGGCAGGTACGGAACTGCCAAACAAGAAGCGGCTCTTGAGCTTAGGAAGCAGATAGAATCTGGAATTGAGACGTACGGCACATTCTCCTTGAAAAACAGCTTCACCGAAAGGATTATCATCAGCATAATGTATTCCGTCATCCGTATGCAGAATGCCCTGAACCTGAATGCGGGTGCCACGGGTCGGGAAATAACGGCGGTCGTAAGTATCCATCACAACAGATGCAAAGTAGTTCAAGAAATGGTCTGACGAACGTGTCTGTATGCTTCCGTCGCGTTCGAACATATCAGAATGATAATGGTAATAATCAAACTGCACTCCCGATTTCAATCTGAAATTACCGATATCGCGGGTATAGAATCCAGCGAAAGAATGCGAAAGAAACTCCAGGGCATCCAACTTATGCTTGTCCGCATAAAGGTCGAAATCATAATGAGCCATACGATAGGAAATGCCTATTTTCGCTCCGAAAAGGTTGCCATAGGCATATTTCATTTCCAGATAGGGATTACGGGAAATGCGTCCTGTAAAGGCATAGTGATGACGGGTAGAAAACTGCTGGTTATTGGATATCTGAGCAATGACGCTCGCCAAATCCTGCGTATCAAAACGTGCACCTACACTGATTCTTCTCGATTCGTTGGGTTCCAGCATGAATACCAGGTCATAAGGTTCCTCGTTAGACTGTCTGTATTCTACACGCGAAAAGATATTCAGTCCTCTGAGCATAGCAAGTGTGCCATCTATCTCCTCAGGACTGACTTCCGAATTCTCCCGTAGAGCAATTTTCTTTCTAATCCACTTTTCCTCCTCTCCGCTGATGCCTTCTATCCGGATGCTTCCTATATGATAAGCTTCCGTCTGAGAAGGTTTCTGCAGTTTGAGGCGTTTATCCTGCAATGTATCATCAGAGACTACAGAATCACAAGCATCAGCATAGATATACTTTCTCAGAGCCATCAGCTCATCCCATTTCTGGCGGGCAGCCTGTTCTCCCCGCTGTATCATGGTATCAATGGCTTCAGATTGGAAACTGGCTGCCGAATAACCTTTCAGAGAAGGATTGATATAAAGATCGGCTTCAGCCATATTCTTCCGGTATTTGTTCTGCCCCATCATACTTATGAGCTGTTCTACAACAGAAGAAGCCGATTTCAGCTCTTCCTTCTTCTTCCAACCGGTACTCAAATCTACACAGATAATCACATCCGCTCCCATTTCCTTTGCCACATCAACCGGCAGATTGTTCAAGGCGCCGCCATCCACCAGCATCTTCCCTTTCCATTCTACCGGAGCAAACACGCCCGGTATCGACATGCTGGCACGCATCGCCAATGGCAACGAGCCCGAAGAAAACACCACCTCCTTGCCTTCTACCAAATCTACCGCCACGCAACGGAAAGGGATGGGTAAACGAGAGAAATCATCTACCTGATGATACCCCACGGTAAGTTTAGAGAAAAGATTCAGGATATTCTGCCCCTTCACATAACCGGTTGGCAACGAGACCTTCCTCTCTTTGGAAAGAGGAATATGAACGATATATTTCTCCCTTTCTTCTTTAGAGAGAAAAGTCTCCGATTCGCGTTTCACCTGGTCGCTCAAAAGGAAAAGCCAGTTCTGGTTACGGTAGAGGCTATCAATATCCGCAGCATCGTAGCCGATGGCATAAAGTCCGCCCACGATGGCACCGATACTGGTTCCGGCAATATAATCTACAGGAATATCAGCCTCTTCCAGCACCTTGAGCACACCTACTTCAGCCGCACCCTTGGCACCACCTCCACCCAACACGAGCCCCACCTTCTTGCGTGGCTGCTGGGCTTGTAGAGGAGTATGAGCAAAGAAGCAGCAGAATAAAACCAAAAAACATAATATCTTATCTCGATGTACCATCATATTGCTCCTTTTTAAAATGAATAACTGGCACGGCAAAGATACGAAGAAAGATTGGAACTCGCAAGAAAATCTGAAAGAAAATGGCAGAGGGCACTGAAATTTAAAGGATTATGCGAATCAATCCAGATGCTGCAAAAATCAAAGATAACAAAAAGATTCGCCACCTTTTTTATATTATCCTCCATTTTTCTTGCAAAATCAAAATATTCATCGTATCTTTGCAAATAGAATTTGTAGCAAGGCGAATAGCTCGCAAAAAGCTATCCTGAAAACATAGGAGATTAGATTATGACAGAAATGAACGATAGAAGATTGCCCGTAGGTATCCAGTCTTTTGAAAAAATTAGAAAGGAAGGATACCTATATGTTGACAAGACAGATATCATCTGGCAACTTGCCAACAGAAATAAAACGTATAATTACCTAAGCCGCCCACGCCGCTTTGGCAAGTCGATTCTCGTGGATACACTCCAGGCTTACTTCGAGGGGAAAAAGGAACTCTTCGAAGGATTGAAGGTGATGAAGCTAGAGAAAGACTGGACCTGCTATCCCGTAATTCGACTCGACATGAGTTGCGGAGGAGCTACCCCCGAAGAACTCAACTCCTATCTCGACGATGCCTTCTATAAACTCGAACAGAAGTATGAAGTTGCGGTACGTCCGGAGGTTTCCCTTGCCGTACGTTTCCAGAACATCATCGAAACGATGTTTCAAAAGACCGGAAAACAGGCGGTTATTCTTATCGACGAGTATGATTCTCCATTGCAGCACTCCTGGAAGACTCCTCAGCATGATGCCTGCACAGCTATCTATAAATCCGTATTTGCCGTCTTGAAAAAAGAAGACGAACACGAGCGCTTCGTCTTCATCACGGGCATCACCAAGTTCACACAAATCTCCCTCTTCTCCGTGCTCAACAACCTGAGCAACATCAGTTTTGATGCACCCTACGCCACTATCTGCGGCATTTCGAAACAGGAAGCTGCCGACAACTTCATGCCTGAGATTGAGGCGATGGGAGAAGAAAACGGATGGACTCCTGAGGAGACCCTGAAGCAGCTCACTGCCTATTACGACGGATATCATTTCTGCCGCAAAAATATGGTGGATATTTTCAATCCGTTCAGCCTCATCAATGCCCTGGATGATAGGGAATTGAGAAATTACTGGGCTTCATCAGGGGCCACTTCCCTATTGCCAAAGTTTGTGGATGACATGGAGATGAAGATGGAATATTTTGACCATTGCTTCATCGAGCGCGACACCCTGGAAACATCGGATGTGGTGAATGGCGGAGCCGAACTCTTCCTCTATCAGTCGGGGTATCTCACCATCAAGGGTTACGACGATGGCGTTTACATCCTGGGCTTCCCTAACTTTGAAGTTCGCAAGGCATTATACAGCGTAGTGGTTCCAGCCTTGACCATGAAGTCGAATTCGGAAGTGGTTTCTGCGCAGAGCTTCCTCAGAAAAATGATGCAGGACGGCAACACCGCAGAAGCCAAGAAGGCATTAAAGGCTCTAATCGCCGATGTTCCATACAGCAACAAGAAGATGGCGAGTATGGATATGGAGGAGCGTTACCGGCTGATAATGAGCACGATATTCAGAGCCTTGGGATTTAGGGTGGAAGTAGAGAGAATGCTAGCCACTGGCAGAATTGATATGATTGTAGAGGTTCCATCCATCATCTACGTCCTGGAACTGAAGCTATCTAACAATGGCGGCATTTCTGCAGCCGAGAGCCAGATAAAGGAAAAGAGCTACACAGAACCATTCAAGGCCGACAAGCGCAAGGTCATCGCCCTGGCAGTGGAACTTGATGAAACAGGCAAGGGATTGATAGATTGGAAAGAAGTGGATGAGTCTTTGTAAAATACAACTTCAAACAAACATCCCGCCAGGTGTCCTACCGGATGCAAAATCCGTTGGGACACCTGGCGGGTTCTTTTGTTTATCATAAAGACTAATGATAATCCTTTCTTTCTATCCTCCTGGCTCGCATGTTCAGCTTACGAGGATCTTGGCGCAAATCCCAGAGATCCACCAGCCAGATGATATCTTTCTCTTCATTATAGAAATAGATAATCTTGAAGTTCTTCATGATGATGGCACTACGAAACTCCATAGTTTCATTACGGAAATGAGCTACTATAGGATAACGCTTAGGCATAAATTCTAATAAACGCTTAATTTCCTTATATTGTGTTTGCCACTTACGAGCAGTTTTTAATCCAAACTCTTGCAAGGCATACTCAATACACTTTTTATCTCCTTCTTGAAAAGGGCATCAGTTTTTATTTCCATTCTGCAATCATCTTTTCTATCTCAGCATCCAAAACGGAAATTGGCTCTCCATAATTAGGATCATCCAACTTATCCAAAATGCTCTCGCAATGCTCCATCACCTGCTCCAGCGAGCGCCCCATAGGATAGGAATCGGTGTCGTAAGCCTCATCCCATGATACTGATGCTGCTGATGATGCAGCCGAACGATAAGCAGGCGATGGCTCACAAACCTTATCCCCTGCTACCTTAGATTCATCGATATGATATTTCTTTTCCTCCATATTTCTTTCGTTTTTAAAGTTCCACGTTACTTATTGGTGCAAAAATACGAAGAAAGATTGGAAACCGCAAGAAAATCTACAAGAAAATGGCAGAGAACGCTGAAATTTAATGGATTATGCGGATAATCTTTCCACGCAAAGAACAACAAAGCCAGCCTCCTCTTGCGAAAAAGCTGGCTTTCTTTATCATTATTACAGCAAATACTCTTACATATCAAACAGATTACCTGTTGCCACAGAATACGATACCTTACACTGGTTGCAGATATCAGTAATCGTAGCGCCACTTCCACTCAACGAGTAGAACACGCTCTCGCCTATTAAAACATACTCCCAGGTGCGGTTCATTCTATCCTTAGACTCCAACGCGTTGATTTTCTTTATCCACTCGATGGTTGCCGTCTGTTTCTGACGCACGTTCACGTCATCTACCTTATCGTCGCCCTTGGTTTCTATCAGATAAACTTTATCAGCTGTAGCCACGATGAAATCTGGATGATACGTTGCCATCAAGCCATCCTTCCTTACATAGAAGATGATGGCGAAGGAATGGCCACTCTCATTAATCTTCAGAAATCTTTCTACCTCGGCATCCCTATTCAGAAAGTCAATGAATGCCTTTTCCAAACCTCCACCATGAGATGGATAACCTAGTCGGGGATAGATGCACTTCTGTACCTCCATGGAATAAGACTCTCTCATCTTGATGGCTTTGAGCGAAGAGAAATCTGTATGGCTCACCTCAGCATCTACCGTAGTCAGGCGGTTCTGCATTTTATAGATTGCCACCGCAAACTGCTCTACGATATGCTTCGTCACGATGCCATCCTTCGCCAGTAATATCTTCCAGTCGCTTCCCTGGAACGGGTCGAAAGACATGGTGAAAAGCCTCTTACGGATGTACCAGTCCATCACCTGCACTGTTTGGGCACCATTAATCTGAATTGTTGGGAAGCCCTGTCGGCGACAGTTCTCAAAGCGCAAAGTTACTACCTTCAGCAACTTCTGCAGATATTCATTATATCCATTGGCATTGAAGAGATTAGCCGTTACCTTATACTTACCAAAGGTAGTCTTTGTCAAAGATTCCTGCGATACGAAGGTCTCCCCCTCCTTTGCCAGGAACTTACGGAGCAAAGACAGCGGATACATCGTGAATGGCTGTAAATCATCTAAATCTATTTCTGCATCTTCCAACTCTTCTAAGGAATCATGCAGAATAACCGGCCATTGGAAATCATACTTTTCGTAATCCTCACGAAGTCCTACAGTCAGAATATCTCCAGTGGCGCCTCCGGTACCCACGTCGCCTTCATCCACAGCCACCAAGCCCTGATCCTGCAAATCATCATAAAACTTGATGAAAGCCGGATGTTCCACGATGGACAGGGTGTCAATATAGGTGCGGGGAGGCTGATGGTTCTTCAACACCCTGAGACGGTCTTCACGCTTGATGTCGATATAATCAGACTCTCGCCACATCAGTCGCAAACCTCTGCCCACCAACTGCTCTAGCAGGATTGGCGCCTGCGAAGAACGCAGCGGTACGAGCACACAGATGTTGTTGACGTCGAAGCCCTCACGGAGCATCAGTACCGAGATGACCACCTTCGGACTCTTATACCTATCTATATCGAAGAGCTTCTTCTTGATTTCCAGCCATTCCTCATCCTTCACCTCGCCCTGCTTGTTGCTGTCGATGGTAACGATGTCTTCATCTTCCAGACCTTCCGACTTCAGAAACTCTTCTACAAAAGGAGATACCGTGGTGTCCTGGCAGACGATGAGCATCTTCGGGTTCTTAGACGCATCATTCTTCAGAAATTCTTCTTCCAGTTTGTTCAGCTTGGTCAATCCGGCACGGAGCATCATGCGCTGACCTTCGCTCAGCCCTACTACCTTTCCCTGCTCATCACGCTCGGCGTTGTAATCCAGGTTCTCCAGGTCGGTGAGTTCCTGTCGACGGTCGAGCAGCAACAGTTTCACCAGTCCCTGCTTCATCGCCATAGGCAAGTCGAAGTCAACAATGATATGAGGGAAGAAGAGTTTCACCTGCTTCTCTCCGGCACCCTTCGTATCAAAAGGAGTAGCAGAGAAGTCCACCTGTATGAATTTTGTACCCTTGGTGGCACTGATGGCATTCAGGCCTCTTTGCCATTCCACCTCCTCGGTTTCGCCATTACGCTTGATTTCGTGAATATGATGAGCCTCATCATTGATTACCATCAAATCCTTTAAACCAGCCAGATATTCCAGTTCGGTGCCACCCAAGGCACGGCGGTCGAGCATGCCGAGGTCGTTGCCCGCCGACTTTCCCGGACGGATAGGCAACAGGTCGCTGATGATTTCAGCAGGTGTCACCGTGCTGGAATCGTCCACATCCTCATCCTGTTCCTTCTCTTCCATCTGATTTTCAAACAGATGCCAGTTGGTCAGGGCAATCAGTCCCTCGCCGGTGGTCTTCCTGCCGATGCCATCTTCCTTGGTCACCACATTGTTCTGTATGAACGAAAACACCTCGTCACGATAACGCTCGGGGATGAACACCTCCTGGTTCATGTAGTAGTCGTTGGTCTGAGGGTCACGATATTCCTCATCGCGCTTCTTTCTGCCGCAGAAGGCATCCAGCAGACGGTCGTAAACAATCAGACCCGGAGCCACAACCAGGAACTTCTGCGTAAATCGTCCGCTCTCCACATCCTCGTGCCGGGCATTCAGCATCTGCCAGATGATCAAGGCATGCATCACCCACGTCTTTCCCGTGCCCGTTGCCATCTTCACTGCATACTTAGGCATCTGATATTTAGGCTTGGCAAGCTGAGCCAGGTCGGCCCTATCCATCAGTTCCGGAATGATGCCCTGATAGGCATCCATCACGCAGTTTTCTCCCATCACTTCGTGCAGATAGATGATGTTGAGGATAGCCTGTCGCTGACCCTCATGGAAATTTCTCACACGCTCGTTACAGAAACCCTCTCCAAACCAATAGTTTAAGAGCGAGGCGGTGGTTGGGGTCACCTTCTCCAGCATCTCCCCACTCTTCCAGGCGGCATTGACCACATCGGTGAGCCGATGCGCCAATTCCAAAGATATATTACTTGAATTGATAGCCATAGTCGTAATCTCCTATTCGTTCTTAACACTAACACTTCACATCCAGGATAACCTGACTCTCGAATCCGAACACATCCACCGCCTTGACGCAGACTTTTCGCTCGTCCTTATGCGGCATGGCAATTCGGGTGGAATATACGCAGTGCAGCGGGTCGCTGTCGTTATCCACGTTCTCACGATAATCCTGCCAAGTGCTGCGGAAGGTATCGCCGTCATAATCAGGGTCGATGCTCCAATATTCTATCAGCGAGAGAGGGTCCTGCTCCATCACCTGCTGCAACTTCTCCTTGTCCTTATCATCCAGCGGAATATTATCTGGCGAGAGCAGCACATAGTTGCTGAGACTGATGTCGAGTTCATCCTCGCCATTGCCGTTCACGGTTACCTCCACAGGGTTCACCACCAGATACTGCAAAGAAGAGAAGCGGACGGTTTTGTCGGCAATGAGCTTCTTGAAACCTTTCTTGGATAGCTTGTCGAGCAGATCGGGCGGAATCACCAGCACCTCTACATTGCTGTTCTTATATTTCTCGATGGCTTGCGAGATGTCGAAGGCGAAGTTCCAGCCAAGCACGATGACTTTATCCCAGTCGCCGCCGAGCAGAGAAGCCTTGGCTTCCACGGCACGGCGAACGGTAGCAGCAGTGGTCAGGCGGTTAGGGCTATCCACCATCACCAGGTTTCGGGTGCCCTTTACGTAACCGAAGTTTCTGTCGCTCACCTGCTCTGGAGAGAATGGTAAGGCACCGAAGAGGCCTAAGACTACCTGAGAGAGATCGCCCACTCGGCGGAGTTTCTTGTTGTTATGGAAAGCCTCTTTCTGATAGTCGCCGATGCTCTGATAGAGGAACGGATTTACTTCCTGGTCGATAAAGCGCTTGCGCATGACGAGGGCTGCCGGCTTGCCGATGTCGCAGGTAATCCAGCGACGACCCAGTTTTTCGGCAACCGCTGCTGTGGTGCCGCTGCCACCGAAGAAATCACAGACGAGGTCGCCTTCGTTGGAAGATGCCTTGATGATACGTTCGAGGAGGGCTTCGGGTTTTTGTGTGGCGTAGTCAATTCTTTCTTTTGCTTGGGAATTTACAGGAGGTATATCATCCCAGAGTCCACTAATTATACTACCTTTAAGAGAATCTAAATATCGTTTAAACCTCGGCCTATTATTAGCTGTCATAACAATGAGTCCTTCTTCACATAATTTGTCTATATTCTCTTGCGAATATCTCCAATGAGTTCCTGGTGGTGGAGTCAACTTCTGTCCCCAAAAATATCGAGCAGGACCTTCTCCTGGTGCTGTTAAATCACCCAATGCATATCTTCTTCCATCAGAATCTTGATTAGAATAATATTTATTGATATGTTCTTCAGAATGAGGCAAAAACTGAGCTGTCCATATATAATCGTAACTATTCTTATGATAATAGTAAATTGTATCGTGAATAACACCAAAACTCTGCTTTTGTGCATGTGATGTTGTTCGTTTCCATATAATTTCACTTGAAAAGTTCTCCTTTCCAAAAATCTCATCAAGAAGCAGTTTCACATAAGCCCCAACATGCCAATCAATATGAACAAAGATACTTCCCCTTTCAGAAAGCAATTCTTTCATCAGAACCAATCTTGGGTAAATCATTTTCAGATAAGAGATTGTTCCTTCTTCCCAAGTATCAGCATAGGCAAATTGTTCTACTACCGTTGGCTTCTGTTGAATTTTCACTCCTGGCAACGTAACCTTCGTCCTATAATCCGCCTTAGAATCAAACGGCGGGTCGATGTAGATCAAATCCACTTTGCCTCTTAATGAAGGCAAGCCCGTCTGAGGGTCTCCGGCTAGCAGCGCCTGCATGGTCAGGAGATTATCACCATACACCAGACGGTTCATCCAACTCCCCCCATCCTGGGCGGCATTGAATGCATTAGGGATATTGGGAACTTGCCCACGGAAGAATCCGGAGACATCCTTGCGAGGCAACACCAGCTCATTGGTTTGCAATCCAATGCGTGTGCCACTGCTCAATCGCTCGATGATGCGCTGAGCCTCTTGCCTACCTTCGCTTGCAATGCGAGGTAGTTCTTCAATCAATGATTTTGCCATAGCATTAAAGCTTAAATATAGTTTTAATGCGTAGCATGCTATTCTTTAAAACGAAGACTCCACCAAATACCCAAACGCAAGAACGTGGACAGTTCAACTCATCCACGTTCAGAGGTACTTGGCGGAAACCTATGTATACAGACAAGTCGAACGCCCACGTATATCGCAGGCGCTCGCACATTTATTCATGTATACATTCTTTCCACCGCCAAGTTTCCTGAACGTTTATCGAATAAACAGCAAACGCTATTATTTTAACCCACAAAAACAGACGTCATCGCCCTAGGGCGAATCAATCCGAATGCAAAGTAAATGCAAACGAGCGCAATGAAAGCTTGCTTTCAAATTGCCGAGTGCAGCTTTGCTTCTGCAAAGATACTGCAAAAATCAAAGATAACAAAAAGATTCGCCACCTTTTTTATATTATCCCCCATTTTTTCTTGCGAAATCAAAATATTCTTCTCAAAATCTTTGGAGTATCAATAATTATCTGTATCTTTGCAGAGTGAAATGTTTAAAAATTACAATTATGGCAACACAAGTATTACAATTCAATCAGGCTCAACAGGCGGTGCTCAATGTTATCTCTTGTTTACAGTCAGAACAGGACTTGGCAGACTTGAAACGAACATTAGTTAAGTTCATGAATGATCGCTTGCAGCGAGAAATGGATAAGCTTTGGGAATCTGGCGAAATGAGCAATGAAAAGTTGCAGGAAATGCAGTCAGAACATTTGCGCACGGCTTATAAATAAACTGACTATGCAGAGAAACATCGTCTTAGATACCAACTGTCTCTTGCAGATAATTGCAAGGAAAAGCAAGAATTATTTCTTATGGGAAGGATTCTTGAATGGGGACTATTGTCTCTGCTTTACAACTGAAATTCTAGAAGAATACGAAGAAATACTTTGTTTAAAAACGAATAGATTAATAGCAACTATGGTATTAGAGATTATAACTCAAGCTCCAAATACCCAAAGAGTTGATGCTCATTATCATTGGAATCTTATCACACAGGATCCCGATGATAATAAGTTTGTGGATTGTGCAGTCTTTGCTAATGCCGATTTCATTGTATCAGATGATAAACATTTCAAAGATTTAGAAAACATCGATTTTCCAAGAGTACTAGTAGTTAGATTAGAAGAGTTTGCCAGATTATACCGAAATCTTGGTGCCAATTAATTAAAACTCTTTTCATCATTGAATTGACACATATTTCGAGAGATAATATGTAAAAGAGCAGAAGCAAACACGGAAATACTCTTCACTCTTCACCAAACCCTCCGGAATACCGATAAACAGGGCGATTGCAGGGGTGAAGAGTTCGCAGCAGCTCTTCACC
>NZ_CDRSSE010000039.1:0-15480 GCF_977051555.1 Segatella sp. | reverse complement strand
CTCTTCACCTCCCGAAATGCCGATAAACACTGGGGATTTGGGAAGAAAGGTGAAGAGTGAAGAGATTTTTTCAGAATGCTAAACATAAATCATATTGATAGGATTGGGAAATCTGGTTTCCCCGTCTGAGATGACCGTCTCATAGGAACAGCCTACTGTTCTCTAATCCGCTAGTAGGCTGTTCGCCCCAAACAGCCAACTGGCCATACGCAAACAGCACACTTATCTTTCGGAGATAAATATCAGGACATCGGAGATTTATCTGCCAAAAACAACCATATCAAAACAAAAACGAAATGAAACTTCCCTGAAATTTGGAGGGTTAAAAAAAATATATTACCTTTGCATCCGCAAAAAAATAAGATTATGAACGGATTGTATACTATATTATTATTGGTGCTGAGCAACATCTTCATGACGCTGGCTTGGTACGGACACCTCAAGTTGCAACAAACGGGCGTGAGCAGCAACTGGCCTCTTATCGGTGTCATCGCCTTCAGTTGGGCCATCGCCTTCTTCGAATATTGCTGTCAGGTACCAGCCAACCGCATCGGTTTCGTGGATAATGGCGGACCGTTTAATCTGGTCCAGCTCAAGGTGATACAGGAATGCGTATCGCTTATCGTCTTCGCCATCATCGCCAATATCCTCTTCCAGGGACAGGGATTGCACTGGAATCATTTCGCAGCCTTCTGCTGCCTGATTGCAGCCGTTTATTTCGTATTCATGAAATAGCCGGATAAGGAGTTAACTCAATATAACTCCTTATCCGGCTACCTTTTTAGTTTTACACCTGCCCTACACCAGCTTATAGATTTCGCTCGGCGTCTTGCGCTTCAATACTTCCAGCTGGAAGTCCTTGCCGACTATGATGCCTTTGCTGCGCAGGATCTGTTCCACGGTTTTGCGTGCCAGCTCAGGATGGTTGTTCTCCTCGCTGAGATGACAGAGCCAGACGTGATGAAGCTCCGGTGTAGCATAATTGGCAAGCGCCTCGCCACAATCGTCGTTGCTCAGATGACCGTTATCTCCCAGAATGCGATCCTTCAGATACTGGGGATAATGACCCTGCTGAAGCATCTCTACACTATGGTTCGCCTCGAGTACAAGATAGTTGGCACGCCCGATAAAGTCGTGCATCTCTTCGGTAATATGGCCCACATCGGTGATGAGGCAGAAGTTCACACCTCCGCACTCCACGAAATAGCCAACATTGTCGGTACTGTCATGGGGTACGCCGAACGGAGTAATCTTAAACTCGCCCAGTGTGAAAGTTACGTTCTTCTCTATCACACGAGCATGGTTAGGCTCTATCTTCTTTCGAACACAATAGTTGCGCTCGATGCCTTGATGTACTTTACGGGTCGTATATACCGGTAGATGATAGTCAGTACTCAGACTCCCCACCGACTTTACATGGTCGGCGTGGTCATGTGTGATGAGGACGTGATGCACATCCTCGAAGCGAAGTCCATAGTTATGGAAATGCTTCTTTAATATTCTTATTCCTACTCCTACGTCTATCAGTATCGAATCCGTATCAGTGTAAAGATAATAGCAATTGCCACTACTTCCACTGCCAAAGGATATAAATTTCAGCATTTTAATTGTTATTTTCCATGCAAAGTTAGCAAAAAAGATTCTTATTACAAAGTTTTTTACTATCTTTGTGCCGAAATATCGAAAAAAAATAGAATTTTTAAGATTTGAGAATCATGATAAAGAAGTCGATGATAGGTTTATGCATAGCTATGGCATGCATGACCGCAAGTATATTCAGCCTTTCGGGCTGTGAACCTCATGAAGGCAGCGAGGACCAGCTGAAGGCTGATGTTGATTCGTTTGCCAACTATTATTTCAACTGGCATTTCCAGAAAGCCGTGAAGTATTGCACCCAGGAATCGGAGCGCTGGCTGCGCTATGCTGCAAGTAATGTGAACGAGACCGACGTGGAACTGCTGCGCCAGAAACCGGAGGATGCCAGCATCGAGATTACGGATATTGATTTCGGTGACGATGAAACAAGTGCCACCGTTACCCTTACTGTTCATAATTTTCTGCAGATGGACAGCATCGGGCAGGATCCGCAGCTCGTAGAACAGGCCGATTTCCAACTGCCGATGTGTATGGAAAAGGGGCTCTGGAAGATTAAGTTGGATAAATTGCCTTGAAAAAAGTAAGGAGTTTCTGAGGGGATCATAATCCAAAAGATGCCCTACAGAAACTCCTGGCGATAAACTGTTAACTATAAACTATTAACTATTAGCTGCATTTAGAACGGCAGACCAACTGCGAAATGGAAGGCGAAATCGCGGTCTAGTTTCGGGTGGATAATCGCCCAATGCTCTTCCTTCGTTCCGTAGGCTGGATTGATCGCCTTCATACCCATATCCAGACGGAGAATGAAGTAATCAAAATTCAACCTGAGACCTAAGCCATAGGCTACAGCTATCTGTTTGTAGAATTCATCTATCTTGAACTGGCCGCCAGGCTGATCCTCATAATTGCGAAGTGTCCAGATATTACCGGCATCGATAAACGCTGCACCCTCAAACTTCCAGAAGAGCGAAGTGCGGTATTCTGCATTCAAGTCGAGCTTCACATCACCCGTCTGGTTGATGAAATCTATTCTGCCGTCAGTTCCCTTAAACTTGCCCGGACCTAATTCTCTTACTCCCCAACCTCTTACCGAGTTGGCACCACCCGAGAAATAACGCTTTTCGAAAGGCAACACCGTACTATTGCCGTAAGGATAAGCCACACCGATGCCCGCATGCAGCGCCAGAGCATTGCGCTTATCAAACTGCATCAGATGGGTATAATCTACATCAAACTTGGCATACTGGGCATAAGCTATATTAAATAATGTACGCTGCCCCTGGCTGTTCACCTTGAAACCGAATGCCTTGGAAACACCGCTCAGCAGATTGCCCGAACTCTCTACATTCATTCGCACAGCATCTACCCCATCGCTATAACTCAAACCGAAACCCATCTTCATGATAAACAGGTCTTCGTAATTGTAGCGGAGGATGGCATTTCTGTTTTCTGCATTATCGAGATAGTCTCTCTTGAATGTCTCGGATATCCATGGCATATACACATAGTTAAGATCGAGCAGGTCGAAACGCCAGGCCAGGTGATGACGCGGTTCTGTCCAGCGATAACGCCAGGCAGTAGAGAATACGCGGCGATGAAACTCCGGACGGTTCTGAAGATTCCAACTTGCCGACAACTCGCTGTTTGCCGTCTGTCTTCTTCTGAAATTTCTTGAAAGGAAAGGCGCCACGAAACGAGGGAAAACCAGTTTGCCTTCAACCGAATATTCAGTATAGTTCTGGTCCTGATACCCCTCCAGACCGGTAATAGCCTCGTAAGCTCCACGAAGTTCGATGCTCAGCTGCTCACTACCTCTGAAGAGATTTCGGTTGGTATAAGTGAGCGATGCAGCAGCTCCCAAGTCGCCCGCCGTATTGGTTCCCTCCGGCTGGAAGGCGATGGTAGAAGGCTTGTTGGTACTGATCTGGATATTACAATCCATCTGCCGGCTGATGCTGTCCCTCTCCATTCCGTTCTCCGTAACCTGATTGCTGTCAGGAACTTCAGAGAAACTGATGTTGGTATACTTCACCGCCTGCAGACGGGCAAAGTTGTTATAGGTGCGCTGCAAGGCGGCGGCACTGTAGGGACGGCCTTCGCTGAGGGCAGTGGCATTGAGCAAAACCTGATGGCGCAGATGGATTCGGTCGCTGTCATTACTCAGATAGTTGATGTTTCTGATTTCATATCGGGTATGATCAACCTCAGGAGCATTACTGTTTGCCTTATACTTCATCAGGTGGAGCGTCAGGGCGATATCCTTCTGTCCCGCAATCGTATCTGCAGAAAACTGGATAAAATCTTTATGAAAGCGGAAATAGCCATCATTGGTCAGAAGGCTGGAGATGCGCCTGCGCTCATTATCCAATGTTTCTACCGTAAATCTCATACCCGGCTTAATCTGCTGATTATCGGGGTTATCGAGATGCAGAAGTTGCTGAATATGTTCATCTTCCACTTCATATTTCACCTTACCTATCACAAAAGGTTCTCCGGGATGCAACAGATAGGTAGCATCCAGTTTCTTTCCTTTCTTGGTGGTATAGAGCGACACCCCGGCATGCATGAAGCCCTGGTTCTGCATGGCGGTAAGCAGATCCTGACAGGAGAGCCGCGCCTGCAAAGTATCGTAGATGACAGGCTTCTTGCTGAAAGGATTCTTGAAGAGCGAGAAGAGTTTCGGCTTCTCTTTCTGGCGCACATACTGCTTGAGCGCCCCGGCATTATACCCTGCCGAGTCGCTCTTCACTTCCACCTTATTTAATATATACTCCCCTTCCGGCACCATTTTGCTTGAAGAACAAGATGCTATGAGCAGCGGCAAGGCAAGTAATGAAATCTTCTGTATTTTCAAAATTCTCATCTTTTAATCACAAAAAGGTACACGCTTCTTCTATAGAAACTACCTTAATAGCACTCTCTTCAAAATCTTTAGAATTTCTGGTTACTAAATAATCTGAACCCGAACGTAATGCAGAATAATACTGTACTCCATCCTCAAAATCTTTCCATCCTGCATCATACGAGTGATAGATATCAGAAGAATCAACAGAACATACTTCAATAAAAGCACGCAGGAAGTCTATTTTACGACGGAAAATTTCCATCGGCATTTTGCAACGTTCTACACAAATGAAATTCGCAGTAACTATTGACAGAGTTGATACACAAATCGAGACTTTCTTTTCAAATGCATACGATACAATCATAGCTGCAGCATCATAAAACAAAGGCCGTTCCATGATAAAATCTATCAAGACATTAGTATCTAAAAATAGTTTCATAAATATTTCTCCATTAATGCGTCAGCCTTTTCTTCCTTGTAATCTTCCGATAATCCTTCAGGGCATTTAAACCCAACCTCCAAAGCCTTTACTTCAGGGGATATATAGAACTTATTCTTAGGATGTTCTTTAGATTTGATTTTATCCAAGAAAGAGTTCAATACAGATATCGCAGCCTCTGTTACGCTGATATTATTCTGTCGAGCATACCATTCTATATTTTTGTATGTCTTATTATCTAAAGCAATTGTATTCATACTAAAATCTCCTATTTTATAAAATATGGTGCAAATATACAGCCTTTTTTTTACTTTTCCAAAATTTAATACAACTATTTTGCCACTTTAAAGAAAATTGAGTACCTTTGCATCCATTAATGACAATAGACGACAATAAATGATTAGCAAGAATAAAATAAAGTACATACGTTCGCTCGAACTGAAGAAGAACAGGAATAAAGAAGGCAAGTTCGTGGCAGAAGGTTTCAAGGTGGTAGACGATCTGCTCGCTCTGCAACCTGCCGACCTGATTGTGGCTACCGGCGAATGGCTCCGGGGCAAACACTTCGGGGCTGAAACTGAAGTGATAGAGGTTATTGATGAAGAACTGAAGAAGGTAAGTTTCCTGCAGCATCCGCAACAGGTGCTTGCCGTATTCAGACAGGCAACATCAGGAGATTACTCTATTAATACCAGCGAACTGAGTCTGGCGCTCGACGGCGTACAGGACCCAGGCAATCTGGGCACCATCATCCGCATCGCCGACTGGTTTGGCATCACCCATATCTACTGCAGTCAGGATACTGCCGACGTATACAATCCGAAGGTGGTGCAGGCCACGATGGGCAGCATAGCTAGAGTGAAGGTAGTATATGGCGACCTGCTGGGACTGGTAGAATCACTTCCAGCCGACGTTCCCGTTTACGGCACCCTACTCGATGGCGACAACATCTATCAGCAGAAGCTCGAAAACCGGGGACTTATCGTGATGGGAAACGAAGGAAAAGGCATCTCGCCAGACCTGGCGAAGAAGGTGAACCACAAGCTGCTCATCCCTAACTTTCCGGAAGGTAGAGCTACTGCCGACAGTCTGAATGTGGCTATAGCTACCGCCATTACCTGCTCTGAATTCAGAAGAAACTTTTAAAGGTAAAAAAGTAAAAGGGTAAAAAAGATTTTATACGATAAAACGAAATTAAAACAAGATAGTTATGGAAGTAAATGAATTATTTAAGCATCGCAGCATAACAGCCTGCATGAGAGCATCATACGATACCATAACAAGTGACTTCAAATCACTCGTAAAACAGACATGGGCTACCCATGTTCCATTTGCAGTATTGCTGGCTATCGTACTCTATTTCCTTCTCCCCAACAAACCGCTTCACGATTGGGGAGCCGTGAATCCGATGGCTTCGTTCATCCTGCAAACCATCATTTACGGAGCCACTATCGTAATGGCTATCGTATCATTCTGGCATCTTCTGCCAAGAAAGCAACTGTGTCCTAAGGGCGAAAAGCGCAAGATAGGAAAATCCCTCCTTCGCATTCTCCGCCACTTCGGAGGTTTCTTTATGACCGGTTTTCTCGGCATGATTATCGTAGGCATCGCTACCTTTATCGCAGCCCTGCCTTCCATCATCCTCATCATCGCACAGTTCTATTCACAGCTCGGTGCACTTGATGGCGATCCGCTCGGTGTGCCGGGGTATTTCACCCCACTCCTCTTCCTGGTGTTCACCATCACCTTCCTGCTCATCATCTACGCCTTGAGCTGGCTCGGCATTTCGCTTGCCTATCAGTTCGGCTCTTACAAGGTGCAAGACGAAGAGAAACAGAGAATGAAGGAAAGCCAGAAAATGGCAACCGCAGAAATTGAAAAATATTAATCGTATTAACATATATAAGAGATATGAAACAGACAAGATTACTCTTCATCGACCGCGATGGAACGTTGATTCAGGAACCTGAAGACGAGCAGATTGACAGCTTCGAGAAACTGGTATTCACCAAGGGCGTGTTCCGCAATCTCGCCTTCATTGCCCAGCATACCGACTACGAACTGGTGATGGTGAGCAACCAGGACGGCTTGGGTACCAACTCCTTCCCGGAGAATACCTTCTGGCCAGTACACAACTTCATCATCCAGACCCTGGAGAGCGAGGGCATCCACTTCGCCAAGCAGCACATCGACCGCCACTTCCCTGAGGATAACTCACCAATGAGAAAGCCGGGCACAGGCATGCTGACCGAATACATAGATAACCCTGCCTACGATATGGCAAACAGTTATGTAATCGGCGATCGTGAAACCGATGCCCAGCTTGCAGAAAACCTGGGTTGCAAGAGTCTGATTCTTGGAAAGAATGGCATGGATTGGGACAAGATAGCTGAGATTCTCTTTGCCGGCGACCGCATCGCAGAGGTGAAGCGCACCACCAAGGAGACAGATATCTACATCAAGGTAAATCTCGATGGTTCAGGAAAATGCGACATCTCTACCGGTCTCGGTTTCTTCGACCACATGCTGGAGCAGATAGGCAAGCATGGCATGATGGACCTTACCATCCATACTAAGGGCGACCTTTATGTGGATGAGCATCATACCATTGAGGATACGGGTATTGCCCTGGGCGAATGCTTGCTGCAGGCGCTCGGCGACAAGCGAGGAATAGAAAGATACGGCTACAGTCTGCCGATGGACGATTGTCTATGCCAGGTAGCATTGGATTTCGGTGGCCGTCCATGGCTGATTTGGGATGCCGAGTTCCACAGAGAGAAGGTAGGCGAAATGCCAACCGAGATGTTCAAGCATTTCTTCAAGAGTTTGAGTGATGCAGCAAAGATGAACCTCAACATCAAGGCTGAGGGCGAAAACGAGCATCATAAGATAGAAGGCATTTTCAAGGCGCTTGCCCGTTCGCTGAAAATGGCAGTAAAGAGAGACATCTATCACTTCGAGCTTCCTAGCTCTAAGGGAATGCTGTAACTTTTAGGCACGGATTACACGGATTACACGGAGGCTGGCACTATGAGTTTTTTTAAGTTGCGCAAATCAAAAAATCCGTGTAATCCGTGTAATCCGTGCCTAAAAAAATTAAAACTTAGTCATGAACTCCACAACAATCTTATCTTTTTCTGAAACTTTAGCTATACCACCTTTACGATAGAAATATTTCTCGTAATTGATACGGATATCAGAGATGAATGGCTTGGCAAGGCTCAGGGTTACACCGCCAGTAACACGATGGCGCTTGTAATCGTTGATTTTCAAGGCACCGAGTTCGGTATCAGAACCGCCATATCGGGTACCATCACTGTGGTCGCTCATGAAATCATATCTTGCCAAAGGAGAAACCTTCCTGATAAGGCTCTTTGGATTAGCCACCGGAATATCATAGCAAACGAAGCCATCGAATGCATGAACATCGTGGAAGGCATCCTTGCTGTAATGCTTGTAAAGATACTCAGCCTCAGCAATGAAACCACCCTTATGGAAGGTGATACCCGCATCATACATATTGACGGTGACATCAGATGGCTTGATCTTTTGGGTACTCAACACCAGGTTGACATTCGGGAAGAGAAACTGAGCCTTGGCTGAATAGTTAACACCCTTGGTCCAGTAATCCTTCTGATTGGTCAAACCAGAACCGTTGAAGATACCGGCATTCACCACGATAGGAAAACCTACATTCCAGGTGTATCCGATTTCAGCACCCACGTCGCGAACGTTTCCCACCTGCTTGGCGATGAACGAACGGTTGGCGAAATACTGCTGGTGAGGAGAACGGTGAGCATCAATAGTGAATGGAACACGTTCCTGACCGATAGTAAACTGCAGAGTCTTCCAAGGCTTGATGCGTGTATAAGCATCAAGCATCTTGATCTTACCCTCATCACAGAGATCAATCTCAGCCTTATAACTAACCTCCTTTGTTACATTTCCTGCTACATTGATACGAGCCGTACGCACCTCAAATCGTCCCTCCCCTTCTTCGGTTTGGTATTCATACTTAGAACGGATGGTTCCACCAATCGTCATAGTCTTGACGAATTCAGGCACATCGTTTCCAAGAGAACTCTTTTCTGAGTTTTGGGCATTCATCCCCATCGACACCATAGCGAGTGCCATCAACAGATACGTTTTCTTCTTCATTTTTACCTTATTATATATACCTTAATTGATTGTCATCAGCAAGAAAGCATTCCTGTAAAGAATCGAAATCCTCCAAGATGCCGTTCTATTTCTTTTCGGCTGCAAAGGTACGGAGAAGATGTTTCTACCATAAAACATAAGTGTTACAAATGCGTTACATCGTCTGTTTTTACAGCTTGTAACATGATTGCAATACGCGTAATATCACTGTAACATCATCGTCATAAACATGTAACCGTCTTTTCGCTCTAGTTTAAAAATATCGCCGTACCTTTGCAACCGAAAAGAAATACAATTAACATATATGATTTATGAAGGAAAATAAAAAAGCGATTTTGGATATTCTCAAGAAGAAATCCAAGAAAGACGGTAAGTTTGAAAACTTGGTTCTCAACCTCGCCTTACAGAAGATTGACAGCGATAACTTTGAGTTTGACGGTGAGGCAGTCTATACCGCCGACAAGAAGCGCTTGGTTTACTGCATGAACCACGATGCCAGTTTCACAATTCCTGAGGGAGTAGAGATTATCGGAGAGATGGCATTCCGTGGCAAAAAGCAACTGGCTCATGTCATCATCCCTAGTACAGTGAAAGAGATTGAACATGATGCATTCTATGATTGTGATGAATTGGATAACATTTATGTACCTGCCAGCGTGAAAGCTATCAGAGCATACGCTTTCGCTGAATGCGACAAACTGAAGAAGATTACTTTCGCAGGAACTCCAGACAAGTTGAGCCGTCATGCATTCGATGACTGCGACCAGTTGCACGATATCATCGTTCCATCAGGCAGCAGCAAGTTCTTCCGTAAGGAACTCCACTTTATCGACGGAGATACAGATTTCCTCGTTTTGGAAGTAACAGGCAAAGATTCTAAAGAACCTTCTAAGAACAAGAAGGACGAGAAGGCTTCTGAAAAGAAAGCTGACGCAGAGAAGGAGGTAGCTGTTCTGGAAAAGAAGGCTGAGACTCCTGAAAAGAAGGTCGAAAAGAAGGCTAAGAAAGAGCCTGTAAAAACAAAGTAACTCAACAAAAATTAATAAGCAAACGACTATGTCCAAAGAAGAATTACTTAAAAAGGCATACGTAGAACGCGATATCAGTTGGATGTACTTCAATCACCGCATTCTGCAGGAAGCAGAGAAAGAGTACGTCCCATTGTTGGAGCGTCTCTCTTTCCTCGGAATCTATTCCAACAACCTCGACGAGTTCTTCCGCGTTCGAGTAGCATCTCTCAACCGCATGCTCGACCAGAAGCTCGAAAAGGATACCGAGCAACAGATCAAGAAATCTCTCAAAACAATTAATAAGCTCAATGAATCTTATTCGAAAGAATACACTGAAGCGGTGGATACTGTTTTCCGAGAGCTTGAAGTACACAAGATTCGCCTGCTCACCGAAGACCAGCTCAACGACGAGCAGAAGGAGTTCCTTACACAGTTCTTCTACGACAAGCTCAATGGTTCTGTCAACCCTATCTGGCTCAACGAGATAGACGACCTCTCTACCCTGGAGGATAACCGCATCTACCTCGCCGTAGAAAAGGCTGAGGATGACAAGAAGAAAAAATACGCCGTAGTAAAGGTACCGGATAGAATCTATGGACGTTGGGTGAAGGTGCCGGCAAGTGATGGTTACGACAACATCATGTATCTGGACGATGTAATCAGATTCTGTCTGCCACTGGTATTCCTCGGTTTCAAGAAGAGCACCTATCGTGCCTTCAGTTTCAAGTTTACCAAGGATGCCGAGATGGAGATGGACAATGATGCCGACTTCGGAACCATGGAGAAGATTGCCCTGGGTGTAAACAGCCGTAAGAAGGGTGAAGCCGTGCGCGTTATCTACGACCAGGAGATGCCGAAGGAACTTCAGAAGAAGCTGCGTGAGCGATTGAACACCAAGGAATTGGATGCTTCATTGGCTGGTGGAAGATACCAGAACCACAAGGATCTGATGTCGTTCCCTGATTGCGGACACAAGGAACTGAAGTACGAGAAATGGGCTCCAATCATGAAGCCGGAGTTCCTCTCTAACGAGAGCATCCTCGACCAGATTCGTGAGAAAGACCGTTTCATCCACGTACCTTATCATAGCTTCAACGGCTACATCCGTGTACTCCGTGAGGCAGCTACCAAACCAGAGGTGAAGGCGATCAAGACCACCCTCTATCGCCTGGCAAAGGATTCAAAGGTAGTGAAGGCACTCATCACCGCTGCCCGCAACGGCAAGAAGGTGACTGCCGTGGTAGAGCTTCTGGCACGTTTCGACGAGGAGAGCAACATCAAGTGGAGCAAGCGCATGCAGGAAGAGGGCGTAAACGTAATCTTCGGTGTAGAAGGATTGAAGATTCACTCCAAGCTGCTCTATATCGAGTCGAAGAAGGGCAACATCGCCTGCGTAGGAACCGGAAACTTCCACGAGGGCAACGCCAAGATCTATACCGACTATCTGATGATGACCGCCCGTCCTAAACTGGTGAACGAGGTGGCTAAGGTATTCGATTTCATCGACCGTCCATTCTCACCATTCCGCTTCAACGAGCTCCTCGTCTCTCCAAACTCCATGAAGAGCCGCATCCTGCGCATGCTCGACACCGAGATCAAGAATGCCAACGAGGGCAAGGAGGCTTGGGTAAAGATGAAGATCAACCACATCACCGATACCGATATGGTAACCAAACTCTATCAGGCTTCAAAGGCTGGCGTGAAGATAGACATCGTAATTCGCGGCAACTGTTCGCTGGTGCCAGGCATCGCCAAGCTCAGCGACAACATCCGCTGCGTGGGCATCATCGACCGCTATCTGGAGCACAGCCGCATCCTCATCTTCGCCAACGGAGGCAAGCCAAGATACTTCATCGGTTCTGCCGACTGGATGCCTAGAAACCTCATCAACCGTATCGAGGTGCTCACCCCAGTATATGACGAGGATATGCAGGCAGACCTGCTCCGCACCATCTCTTATGGTATGAGAGATACGATGAACGGCAGAGTGGTAGATGGCAAGGGCGGCAACGAATTTGTGGAAGGCGAGCCATTCCGCAGTCAGGAAGAACTTTATAAAGCATATAAATAATGATGAATTTAGCATCCATTGATATCGGCTCCAACGGAGCCCGACTCCTCATCAAGCGCTTCGACCCCGAGGCAATCCGAGAGGAAGACCGCATCAAGAAACTCATGTTCATCCGCATCCCACTGCGATTGGGTAAGGATGTTTTCACCCTGGGAAAGGTTTCCAAGGAGCGTGAGAAGATGATGCTCCACATGATGAAGGGCTTCAAGCAATTCATGAAACTCAATGACGTAGAGGCATTTCGTGCCTGTGCCACTTCAGCCATGCGCGATGCCGAGAACGGCAAGAAGGTGCTCAAGAAGATAGAGAAGCAAACCGGCATCAAACTCGAAATCATCAAGGGTCAGGAGGAGGCACAGCTCCTCTACAACAACCTGGTAGAGAAAACTGATTCCAACGAGGGCAGCTTTGCCTACATCGATGTGGGCGGTGGTTCTACCGAAGTGAGCATCATCCACGATGGTGTACTCGCCGAGAGCTATTCCTATAATATGGGTACCCTGAGAATGCTGAGCGGCAAGGTGACTGCCGATACCGAAAAGCTCTTCAAGGAGAACCTGACGAGATATGCCGAGCAATACGGTGACATCAAGATTATCGGTTCGGGTGGCAACATCAACAAGTTGAACAAGCTGGCACGCCACAGCAAGCAGGATGCCAAGAACCTGACGCTTGCCGAACTGAAGCGCCTCTACTCGATGATGCAGCCCCTGAGCATCGAGGAGCGCGAGATCTCTTTCTCCCTGAAAGAAGACCGTGCCGACGTCATCATTCCTGCCGCCGAGATCTTCCTCAAGGCATGCGAATACCTGAAGTGCGAAAACATCATGGTGCCAAACATCTCGCTCGCCGACTCCATCGTGGATGGACTCTATGAGAAGATGATGGCAAAAACAGAAGAATAATCCGCTTCATCCACAAATAAAAAGATCCGAGACAGATGGCTAGCAATAGCCGCTGTTTCGGATCAACTTTTTTATAATTCGGATAAAAGAGGTATTTACTATACTTCAGATAAGAGAGTAAGTACATATCCCTTTTTCTTCAGCGACTCAATCTTAACGGTCGCATCATGCTGAAGAGCATGGCGGAGATACGTTATCTGCACATTCACAGCCAGGGAGTTGGCATAGCTCACGGTACCCCACACCGCCTCCTGTATCATCTCCTTGCTTACTACATTGCCGATATTCTTCGCCAGCAGACGGAGGATGTCGGCTTGTCGGCTGGTGATGAGCACACGAGAGGAACGGGTGCGAAGCTCATTGTTGTTATAGCAGAAGGTGGTTTCTCCGAAATGATACACCTCCTCTTCTATCGTCTCACTCTCATTCATGGAGAACCGCTCCTCTATTCTTGCCAGCAACTCTTCTGGATAGAAGGGTTTGGCAAGATAATCGTTTGCCTTCAGGGAGAAACCTTTCAGTCGATCATTCTTCTCCGTACGGTCGGTGAGGAAGAAGATAAGCACCTTCGGGTCGATGGCTCTGATGCGCTCAGCCACCTCATAGCCATCCATCTCCGGCATATTGATGTCGAGCAAAACCAGGTCGGGCTTCACTTCCGGGAACTGCTCCCATGCCTTCTTGCCATTGCCGGCATAAGTCACATCGAAACCATGCTGCTGCAGAAAACTCTTCAGCAACATGGAATACTTCAAGTCATCGTCTGCAAATAATATCTTGATCATTTTTTCTGTTGTTTATAGCGTTAAACCGGATGCATCAGGAGTGCTGCGGGATGATGATTGAAATCCTGGTTCCCTTGCCCACTTCGCTCTGCATCATTTTCCTACCCCCATGGGCCTTCACAATCATATCCACAAAACTCAAGCCCAAGCCGATGCCCGGCTGCATCATATCCGGATAAGCATTGCTGCGATAGAACTTCGTCCAGACTCTCTGCTGTTCATCGGGCGAGATGCCGATGCCATTATCTGATACAGAAACCAAAACTTCCCCCTTCCCGGTATCCTGGCAGGCAACATGGATATTGACAATGTCGCCGGAATACTTCACCGAGTTCTCCATCAGATTGCTGACCACATTCAGCAGCTGGTCTCTATCTCCCATCATCCGGTCGGAAGTGCGCTGGTAATCGAGCGAAACATTCACCTCCTTCTGCCTGTTCTTTCGATAAACTGCCACCAGATTCTGCAAGGCGGCATGGATATCGAAAGAAGTTATCTGGAGCGGGATATGTTCCTCTGCCCTGATTACTTCACGGAGTTTGGCGAGATAGGCGGTCAGGTTATCGCTCTCCTCTCTTACGGTCTCCATGATAAGGGCATTCTCATCCTTCTCATCTGTCTTTTCAGAATCTGCCTTTTCTGCATTTGTCTTTTGAGCAGAGAATACGGACACACACATCTTCAGCGTCTGCACGGGGCGCTTCAGCTCGTGAATCATCGTATGCACGAAGTCGCTTCGCATCTTATCCACCTTCTTCTGCAGGAGCATCACCTTGATGAGGTAAGCTATACTCAGGAGAAGCAAGATGGTAACCAGCAGACTTCCTATCATCTGCCACATCATCCCCTTCAGGATGGGCAGCATCGGCACCTGCATCCTCATCTGCATCGACTGATACTGGATAGGATTGAAAGGCACTTCCACCAGCATTTCGTGATGAAACAAGGTAGGAGGCTCTATGATTCTTGTCTGCCACAGACGATGCTTGCCCGTCTTCATCTCAGCCCCGATGAAACCATTGCCCAGTTTCCTACAGACGAAACGATCAAAATGCGCTTTGTCAAAGCGGGTAAGCTGGTAAGTGATGTAAGTATTCAGGCAATCAAAAGAATTATTGGAATCCGTCTCACGCAAATCGAAAGTATCTCTCTTCTCCATCACGTTGCCGAATCCCGGCTTGCGATACACCACTCCACCAATGATTGTATCCGTATCCAGCGGAGAGCAAACCGTAGTACAGGGACCCTTGAAGTCTGAAAAATATGCCGAGACGACATAACCGATATGTGATTTTTCTTTTACCGCCGCTCCGATATTTGTCTGATAAGTGACTATTGCCTGTTCCGCCTTTTCGGCATTTTTCTTCCCCATCTCTCCCATCGAATAGGTTACGCTATTGTAGAGCCAATAGGTCTGCAAGCCTATCAGCAGGAAAGAGGAAAGGATGGCGAGCAGCCAGACTTGTTTGATTCTTCTATTCATATCATTTTTTCTTTTTTCGATGCAAAGGTACGAAGATTTCACTATATATAATAAGGTGAAGCAAGATTATTTTGCCAGCGTAATGTTTCAGTAATGATTATTTGCGATTTTGAGCCCGAAAAGCTGTTCCTTTGCAGACGAAAACAAAAAACAAGGAAGAATATGAAGAAAGAAACAGTTTTATG
>NZ_CDRSSE010000038.1:0-35839 GCF_977051555.1 Segatella sp. | reverse complement strand
CATCACAAGATGAGAAAGCACGAAACCGCCGTATGCGGAACCGCACGTACGGTGGTGTGGGAGGTCGGTAAATGTGAAAATAGGAGGCAAATGCCTTTTATGATTAGCATTTACCTCCTACCCGATTATGTGTGGGTACACAGCTGGTGGATAAGCACGTAATATCCTTAAAAATCCACTGTTTATGCGTTTTGTCCACCTATAAAATCCGTTTGTCCACCCAATATAATCCGATTAATTGTACTTTTGCCACTGAAAAATGATTTAGAATTTTTAAATAACCTACATATAGTAAATAAACAACCTAAAAGCATTAAGTTATGAAGATAAGAAAAACTTTGCTTTCGTTTGCTTGTGCTATCATGGTGGCATTAAGTTTCACTGCTTGTGGTGAGGACTGGGGCCGACAGGACGATCCTGCTGGCGGACAGATTTACCCATCTAAGACAACAGTGGCAACTTATGACTTTGAGTATTCAGAAGAGAAACCTGAGTATTCTGACATGATCAGTCACGACGAGTCATGTGAGGTGACCAATGATGAGACCCTCGCAAGTAATGTATTGCACATCAATGGTAAGGGTGGTGCCAAGATTGCCAATCCTTTCAATGGTGTGAAGTTGCAAAATGGTGCTGCCATCACTTTCGCCGTAAAGATTGATGCAGCCGTAGCTGAGGACGGAACTGTCGCTGATGTTGACTTGACACGCCCTCTTATCTCATTTGGTTCAGATGAGAAGAATCTAGCTGGTAATGATATCAGTGCTCACTTCTATATCACTGCCAATGGTCAGGTGGTTTACAGCAAGCCTACCCAGTTGCAGAGTATGAACCTGAATGAGAATGATCCTGCTTCAGTGAAGACAGGGATTCTCTCTCCTAATGAGTGGCATTTTGTAGCCCTTCAGCTTTCTACTGAAGGTTACCAGCTTTACGTAGATGGTAAGAAGAGCCTTTCTGGTTATCAGACATCATCAAGTGCTACTTCTTTCCAGTACAAGACCTTGGTTGATTCCATCAACTCTTTACCTTATATATATATAGGTGGAGACAGCAAGTTGACAGCCGAAGAGACCAATGCTATTTCCATCGACGATGTTACCCTGATCCGTAACATGATGGAAGAGAAAGACTGGAATAAGACCGTTGGTGGTAATGGAGGTAGTGGTTTCATTTGGAAAGAACAAGAATCTATCGGTAATGAAGATTTTAGTTCCGGATTCTTTGATCCTAAGACTCCAAATATTCAAATGAAAGGTAATGGTACTGTTCATTACCGTTTTACTTGCAATAATAATGCTGCAAATAATTATGAAACATGGGTTCTTGCCATAACAAATGGTGTGGCTTTTGGCGATAATGGATATATTGAATATGAGATATGTCGTGGTGATGCTTGGAGTTGGGGCTCACTCCTCGATGGCGATGGTCAAGGCGTTTCTGCAAGTTATAATTGGGATTCATGGATTGCTGATATGAAGGGAGCAACAGTAGACCTTTATGTTACTCGTACTGGTAAAATGTTCCATGTTGAACAATATGTGACAACAGCAAGTGGTTCTAAACTCCCAGTTTGTACATTTGATACTCAAAAAGAAGCTCCTACCGAAGAATGGGGTACTTTTGTTACTCTGGAAAAGTCATTCTTGACATTTGAAAAGGCCGAGACTTATACATCTATTAATTATAAAGATGGTGCATATACAATCGGTTCTGATGATAATTCTTCAGCATTCTTTGATAAGAAATCTGAAATGTATGACCTTTCAGCAGAACGTTCACGTTTGACAATTCAATTTGTCAATACAACTGCAGGTGGAGAGAATTGGGAGAATTATGTAGTTGCATTCACTAACACTCCTTTTGGTGAGGCTGGATATTTAGAGTATGCAGTTTGTAGAGCTGATGCTTGGACATGGGGAGCTAATATACCAACGAATGGAGATAATGTAACAGCTAGTTACAATTGGGATACTTGGAAGACAGATATTAATGGTGCTACTGTTACTCTTGATTTCAAACGTGTTGGTGATAGAGTTGATATGACAGCTGATGTTGTGACAGCTCAGGGAGAGTCTTTGCCTCAGATGTCTTTCTTTGTTGATGGACTTGAGGGTAAACCGCTTTATGTCTTCTTGACAAATGAAAAGTCTTATCAAGTTATCAAGCAGGTTAGAACATATCCATGGTTCAATACTAACTTTGCAGAATAATAACATAAACAGAATAAACAATGAACAATAACATATTGCATAAGTTATTCTTGACCCTGACACTGGTGCTCCTTACTTTAGGAGCATCAGCACAGGTTACCGTATCAGGTAATGTGTCAGATGAATCGGGTGAGCCTATCATCGGTGCTACTGTTATGGAAGCATTGACAACCAATGGTGTTGTTACTGATTTCGACGGTAACTTCAAGATTCAGGTGAAGAACGAGAACGCTACTTTGAAGATTTCTTATATCGGTATGGTTGCTCAGAACATCCGTGTAGGCAATCAGCGTAATATCAAGGTGGTTCTCAAGGACGAAAGTCAGAAAATCAATGAGGTCGTAGTCGTTGGTTACGGTCATCAGAAGAAGGAGAGTGTCGTAGGTGCTATCTCTCAGGTTAGTTCAGACGACCTCTTGAATACTCCTACAGCCAACGTAACACAGGCTATTGCCGGTAAGATTCCAGGTGTTGTTACAACACAGGTATCTGGTGCTCCTGGTGCCGATGATGCTACCATCAACATCCGTGGTCGTGCAACCTTCGCTGGCGACGGTGCTCCATTGGTAATGGTAGATGGTGTAGAGCGTGCTTTCTCTCAGGTTGCTCCTGATGATATCGAAAGTATCTCTGTATTGAAGGATGCTTCTGCTACAGCCGTTTACGGTGTGCGTGGTGCAAATGGTGTCATCCTCGTTACTACCAAGCGTGGTAAGGATATGAAGCCAGAGGTTAGCTTGACCAGCAACTTCATGTGGGGTACTCCAACCCGTAAGCCTCACTATCTGAACTCTTATGATTCTGTAACTCTCCTGGAGGAGGCTCTGAAGAACGATGGTCTTCCATCACAGTATACAGCTTCTGATATCGAGATGTACCGCAAGAGCTGCGCCGGTGAGTTGACTGGTGCTGATGCCCTTCTCTATCCTAATGTAGACTGGTATGATGAGGTGCTCAACAACTGGGCTCCATCTCAGCGCTATAATGTAAGTGTACGTGGTGGTACGAAGCGTATGCGCTACTATGTTTCTGGTGAAATCTACAACCAGGGTTCTCTGATTAAGAACCTCAGCCAGGATGCATACGGCAACTCTTCAAGCCCTGGTTACAACCGTTACGCTTTCCGTGCCAATATGGACTTCTTCCTCTCTAAGGATTTGACATTCAGCGTAAACTTTGGTACTCGTTTCGAGAACCGTCATGGTTCTAACACCAATGAGAGTTCTACCAACTATGATATCTTCGCACGTATCAACCATACTCCAGGTTGGATCTTCCCAGTATCTTATGAGGTAGAGAATGGTGAGACAACCAAGACACTCTATGGTGGTACAGCCGTATATCAGGACAACGTAGTGGCTGCCCTTGCCAAGGGTGGATACTATCGTGGAACCAATACCATCAATGAAACCAACTTCATTGCTGACTACAAGATGGACTGGTTGACTCCTGGTCTTTCTGCCCGCGGTATGGTTTCATTCGACTATGACTCTTATTATAAGAAGACATTCGGTGCGGCTTTTGCAACCTATGAATTGAACGACCGCAACAACTTTACAAGTGCAGATGCTTATACCAAGTATAATGTAGACGGCGACCTGGCTTACTCTAAGGGTTCTTCTACAACTTACAAACTCTATATGGAGGGTCAGATTAACTACGCCCGCAAGTTTGGTAAGCACGATGTTACCGGTATGGTACTTTACAACCAGAACGACTACCGTTACAACTCAGACCTGGCTAAGCGCTATCAGGGTCTCGTAGGTCGTGTAACTTACGGTTATGATGACAAGTATCTCGCTGAGGTTAACGTTGGTTACAATGGTTCAGAGAACTTCCTCAAGGGTAAACGCTTCGGTTTCTTCCCAGCCTTCTCACTCGGTTGGCGTGTAACTCAGGAAGAGTTTATGAAGCCAACAGAAAACTGGTTGAACAACTTGAAGATCCGTGCATCTTACGGTGAGGTTGGTAACGACGTTTATACAGTAGGTGGTGTGGCTCAGCGCTTCCTCTATGAGGAGAAGTGGAACCAGATTACAAACGATTACTACTTCGGTAATACTGGTAAAACCGGTATCTTTGAGAGCCAGTATCCTAACTATGGTGTAACCTGGGAACGTGCCAAGAAGTTCAACGTAGGTTTGGAGTTCGGCTTGTTTAACGGTATGCTGACTGGTAACTTCGACTACTTCGTTGAGAACCGTAACGATATCCTGACAGAATATTTGAGTCGTCCACAGTGGGTAGGTGTAACGATGGCTGCCGGAAACCTCGGTAAGACCCAGAACAAGGGTTACGAGTTGGAACTCCATCACTTCAACCACATCGGTAAGGACTTCACTTATAATGTAGGTGTTACCTTCTCTCATGCAGCCAACAAGATCAAGAATATGGATGAGCCTGCTTACAAGACCGCTTACCGCAAGCGCGAAGGTCACCCAATCAACCAGTACTTCGGTCTGGTATGCGAGGGCTTCGTAACACAGGCAGACTTGGATAATCCTGACTTCCCAGTATCAACTTACGGCAACGTAAAGGTTGGTGACCTGAAGTACAAGGATATGAATAACGATGGCTTCATCGATGACCGTGATGAGACATTCATCGGCTACAGCGATATTCCTGAGAACACATACGCTCTGACACTCGGTGCCAACTATAAGGGCATCGGTTTCGAAGTAATGTTCCAGGGTGTAGACCATGTATCCCGTTACTACGACAGCGATGCAATGTTCGCCTTCCAGAACAACGGTAAGGTAAAGGATATCCACCTGAACCGCTGGAATCCTGCAAAGAGCGAGGCTGAGAACCTGGCAACAGCAGAATATCCATTGCTCCATTACGGAAGCAACGGTGACCACAACCAGCGCCAGAACTCATTCTTCCTGAAGAACGGTTCATTCGTCCGTCTGAAGAACATCGAGTTGAGCTATACATTCCCTAAGGAGTTGATTAAGCATATCGGTATGAGCAATGCCCGCTTCTACATCAATGCCAATAACCTCTTTACATGGGATCATCTCGACGACTTGGTTGACCCAGAGAGCAACGGTTCAAACCGTTACCCACTCTTGAAGACCGTCAACGTAGGTTTCAATGTCGTATTCTAATTCAAGAACATTCAAAAAGAATCGAAAATGAAGAAATATAGTATATTTGCTTTGGCGCTCGTTATGGGAGCAATGACGCTCACTTCTTGCGAAGACGCCTTCGGCAATTTCCTCGACAAGCAGCCAAGCAATGAGTTAACAAAAGCTGAGGTGTTGGGTAACTTCACTCTGTTGGAGCAGAACCACAACGATACTTACAACTTCCTGCTTCACGGTGCCAACCGCGTGAACAACTCATGGATGGATGCTGCTACCGACCTGGCTGAGTCAAGTATCGGTACATCAGGTACACGTACCACATTCAATATCGGTAACTATTATGGTGGTGGAGGTGCAGCAGAGTTGACTTCTCCTTGGGAGAGCCGCTATCGTGGTATCCGCAAGTGCAACATCACTATCAATACATTGGAGCAGGATACAGAGAACAAGCTTCGCCCTGCTGATGAGCCCGTAGAAACTTATAATGCCAAGAAAGGCAATTATATTGCAGAGGCCCGTTTCCTCCGTGCTTATTTCTACTGGGAACTGTTTCTCCGTTATGGTCCGGTGCCATTGGTAATAACCGAGCTCGACCCTAATGGTGACCTGATGACAGGTTATACAGAGCGCCCAGACCTCAGGACCTTCATGGATTATCTCTTCAAGGAGGTGAAGGAATGCGAGAGCAGTCTGAAGACTTATGCAGAGACCAGCGATGCTACTTATGCAGGTGAGGTAAACCAGCCTACAGCACGTGCCCTCTATGTTCGCATGATGCTCTATATGGCAAGTCCACGCTACTCTGCACAGAGTGGTGTTACCTGGCAGCAGGCTGCTGATGCAGCAGCGGGCTTCATCGCTGATTATGGTGAGAACTATAAGTTGGAAGACCGTACTAACGGTGGTGTAGCAGCCTACAACAATGCCTGGTTGCTCAATACATATTCTGACAAGAACCCTGAGGTTATCTTCTTCCGCAACGATGTAGCCATTGGTTGGAGCGGTATTTCTACCGATACTCCTGTAGGTGAAGGTGGACAGGGTGGTCTTTGCCCAAGTCAGAACCTCGTAGATATGTATGATATGGAAGATGGTTCAGCTCCTTTCAAGCAGTATGATGCAACAGGTGCTCCGGTTTATGTAAACGGCAAGCCTGTCATCAACGAAGAGAGCGGTTATACAGAGCAGAAGATGTGGAAGAACCGTGATCCACGCCTCGCAGCTACCATTCTTTACAATGGTTGTGAGTGGGGTCAGGCTACCAGCACCAAGACCAATGTCATTGATGTGGTTTATGGTCATCGCGATAATCCTATCGGTAACCAGAATGCTACTCCAACAGGTTACTATGTACGCAAGTATATTCCTGAGACCATCCTGAGCAGTAACCACAGCGGTACAGCCAAGCGCCTCTGGAAGATCTTTACCTATAGTGAACTGCTTCTGAACTATGCTGAGGCATTGAACGAGGCTGACTATGTAGGCAACAAGACACAGGTTTGCAACCTGCTCGACCAGATTCGTCATCGTGGCGGTATCATCGGTAATGTAGCCGACCGTGCAGACTTGAATTCCCAGACAGCTATGCGCAATTTCATCCACAAGGAGCGTACCATCGAACTTGCTTTCGAGGAGCACCGCTGGTGGGATGTACGTCGCTGGAACGTAGCAGGCGATGCGCTCGGCCGTGATATCTATGGTGTAGATGTGGCAGCAGATGGCACTATTACCCGTAAGGTAGCCCAGCAGCGCAAGTGGCAAGACAAGTTCTACCTCTATCCAATCCCAGAGGCTGAGGTTTGGAAGATTGGTCAGGACTTCCAGAACGATGGTTGGAAAGAATAACTCTTTTAATGATAGAATCGTATGAATAATATTCAGAATATATATAATAAGGTATCTTCATCAAGCAAAGTCTTGATGCTGAGTGCACTTCTCTGCGCTTCAAGCTCAGTCTTGGCACAGGAGCAGGTGCTCAAAGGCCGAATCGTCAACAGCCAGGGTGAACCAATCCCTGGAGCTGTTGTCAACGTGGCAGAGGAAAGCCGCATTGCCCTGACCGACAAGGAAGGTTACTTTACATTGAAGAAGGTAACTCCTAGCGATGAAATCTGCGTTAGTAGCGTAGGTTACAAGAATGCTCAGGAGAAGGTGACTACTTTTGACGGCACATACGTCATCAAGATGGAAGATGATGCAGACGAGTATGAGCATCTCGCTCCTGTTCCTTTCGGCGAGCAGAAAAAGAAAATCTTGACAGATTCCCGTTCGGTTGTTTCAGGCGAGGAATTGCAGAAGCATCCTGTTACTATTCTTCAGAATGCCTTCACCTCAACACTGAATGGTGTGGAGACTTACGAATGGTCTTCTGAGCCAGGATGGTCGGAGAGCTTCCTCTTTATCCGTGGTATCCGTACCACCAACCAGAGTGCCCGTTCTCCACTGATTATCGTGGACAACGTAGAGCGTGACCTCTCCTTCCTCGATGCTTATCCTATCGAGAGCATCACCGTACTGAAGGATGCTGCCGCTTCTTCTATCTATGGTATGCGTGGTGCCAATGGTGTGATTATGGTTACTACCAAGCGCGGTAATGCCGGTAAGACTAAGATTGATTTCACTCAGGAAGTCGGTTTCCAGACCCTCGCCAACAAGATGGAGGTTCAGAACTCTTACAACATGGCGATGACCCGTAACCAGGTACGCTATCTGAGCGGTATGGATCCGATGTACACCCAGGAGCAGCTCGACAACTACAAGTATGTATGCGATGGTGGAAAGTTTGCTGACGATGATATCCGCAAGTACCAGTACTTCAATACATCTTGGGCAGACCAGTTGTATCGTGAAGCTGCACCGCAGTATCGCACCAACCTGCAGATTAGTGGCGGTAACCAGCGTGCCCGCTACTATGTAAGCTTCTCTTACCTGCGCCAGGAGGGTATGTGGAATACCGAGGGTACAGAAATGAATGATGGTTACAGCACACAGCACGTACTGAACCGCTGGAATCTCCGTTCTAACATCGATATCGATGTATCCAAGTATCTGAATGTATCTCTCGACTTGGGTGGACGTATAGATAACATCTCTCAGCCTACTGAGCCTGTGTTCAACCTCGTTACCTTCGGTGTAATCGAGGCAAACCCTATGGCTCCTACCCATAACCCTGACGGAAGTATCTATTCTTCATCTACAGCCAACAACCCGGTACGTTACTTGGGTGGTTCCGGTTTGGAGAAGAACCGTCGCCGTAACTTGTATTCTACCTTGAATGCCAAGTACGATTTGAGTCCTGTATTGAAGGGCTTAGGCTTGTTCGGTACTGTCAGCTTCGATGCATACGAGACTTTCGAGTCAACACAGACTGCTCAGATGGATTCATGGAACTACGACTACGATACTCCTGGTATTACAGATGTCAGCCAGTTCAAGTATACCAAATATACAACCAAGGCAGCTTTGAGCAACCCTTCTGCTAATCAGCGTGGTTACTACTACAACCTGAATTTGTTTGGTGGAGTAAGCTATAAGAATAGTTTTGGTAAGCACAATGTAGATGCCCGTGCCTTTGCCCGTTACTACCGTAATGAGGAAGCAGGTTCAGATTACTCTACCCAGCAGAGTGCATCTTCAAACCGTTATCTGGCATACAACTTCCAGGGAACATACGACTATGCTAACAAGTATATCGCTTCAGTCAACCTCTCTCGTATGGGATGTGACAACTTCTCACCAGACGACCGTTGGGGAACCTTCTGGGGTGCATCAGCAGGATGGGTACTCTCTGAGGAATCCTGGATGAAGAAACTTGGCTTTGTCAATCTTCTCAAGCTCCGTGCTTCTTATGGTGAGGCTGGTCAGTCATCTACAGGTGCAGGCCGTTACCCATATCAGAGTATCTATGGTTCTGCTACCGGTTACGGTTTCGGTTATAACGGAACTTTTGTGAATGGCTATGCTGAGAGCAAGACCGGTAATGCCAACAGTAAGTGGGAAATCTCCAAGATGGTAAACCTCGGTGTTGACTGGAATCTCTGGAACAGCAAACTCTATGGTAGCTTCGATATCTTCAAGGAGTGGCGTTCTAACATCCTGGTATCCCGTTCAACCGTGCCAGAAACCATACTTGGTGTGCCTGTAGCACAGGATTCATATGGTAAGGTTGAAAGCCGCGGTTACGAACTCGTTCTCGGACATCGTGGCAATATCGGCAAGGACTTCAAGTACTTCATCGAGGGGCAGCTTACCTTCAATACCAACAAGATTACCGATATCGATGAAACTGCACCAGATGTAGAGTGGCAGCGTAAGGCTGGTCATAGAATCTATGACAACACTTCGGTAGCTGAACTCTATGAGCAGGCTCAGACAGGTACCAACCGTGTGGGTGGATGGAACATCTATAAGTTCGACCAGTGGGCTTCAGATCCAAACCTGATTGCAACCTCTCAGCAGGATGCCATCGACCATCCGGAAAAGTATCCATACAACAGTTTCTCTAATGGAGCACAGCAGTTGGGTACAGCGGTGTTCAAGGATATCAATGGTGACCGCGTGATCGACTCAAAGGATATGGTACCAGATTCATACACCATCATTCCTGAGATGATTCCTACCTTCAACTTCGGTTTCGAGTACAAGGGCTTCGATGCCCGCATGATCGTGAATGCTTATCTGCGTCGCTCTGTATTCCTTTCACCAGCTATCAGCTACAGTGGTTGGAGTAACATGGGTACCCACGAGGTAACAAAGGCTTGGGGTTACTATACTGACGACCCTTCTGATCCTCGCAACGTGAATGCTACTTATCCACGTCCTGTTTGGGGTGGATTCGATGCAGTTGATTCAGAACGTGCTACAGGTTCTTATCAGAACAATATCTGGGTACGCAACGGTAACTTCTGGTCTATACGAAATATCGAGGTAGGATACTCTCTGCCATCTAAGTTGATTTCTAAGTTGTGGATGACTAAGTGCCGCGTTTACTTCAGCGCTTACAATATTGCCACCTTCAGCAGTCTGCCAGATGATGTTGACCCAGAGAAGCCATTGAGCTACTGCTGGTGGTATCCAAAGACAAAGTCATTTACATTTGGTATTAACATTGGTTTCTAATCAGTTTTATCAAAAAGAATTATGAAAAAGCTTTTATTAGTAAATATATCGTTGGCGATGCTGACTGTAGGAGGTATGACCTCCTGCAGCGACATTCTCGATAAGGAAGTCGACTTGACTTATACCGACGAGAACATCTACAGCAACTACGACCGTACCCGTGGTGTCTTAGCAAATGCCTATAGCTATTTGCCTGATGCCTTTGCGGGATATACCGATGGTCAGTTCCGTGCTGCTTCTCGTGACTGTATGACCGATAATGCCCTCTCTAAATGGAATGTGCATTACTATCACAGTGTGTTGAACGATTCATACGATGCAAAGAACCACTGGTTTGCTGAGAATTATTGGAGCAACGATCTGAAGGGTATCCGTGTCTGCAACGACTTTATTTCAAAGGCACGTGAGAGCGTCATCGGAAATGCTGAGAAAAGCGGTGACGACAATAAACTCTGCGACCGTTACAAGGCAGAGGCGCGTTTCATTCGTGCCATCCTTCATTTCGATATGATTGGCTATTTCGGTGCAGTGCCTATCGAGAATCATGTGTTGGATAATGCAGAGGCTGCTTCTATCACCCGTACTCCAGCTCCTGAAGCATTGAAATGGGTAGCTGATGAATGCGATGCCATCATCCAAAGCGGTGCGCTCCCATTCCGTTACAGCAATGAAAATGAGAACTGGGGACGTATCAATGGTGCTGCTGTCTATGCCTTGAAGTCAAGAGCATTGCTCTATCGTGCTTCTGCACTCAACAATCCTACAAATGATGTTACCTGGTGGCAGGAAGCTGCTGATGCAGCCCTTGCTTTCATCAATGCCAATAAGAGTTCTGCCAATCCTTACCGTCTCTACATAACAGACGATAACAACCCTAACAAGAACTACTACGAGTGCTTCACTAGTACTCCTCACTTGAATCCTGAGTATATCCTCAGCCGCAGTGAGTGGAATACACGTGAGATTGAGATGTTCAACACTCCTTGTGGTTTCTCTGGTAATGTGAACTCTAGCGGTCGTGTAAACCCTACACAGAATCTGGTTGATTCTTACGAGACCATCAATGGTCTTCCTATCGACCAGGATCCTTCTTACAATGACCAGGATCCTTACAAGAACCGTGACCCACGTTTGGAGCAGACCATCTTCCATCAGGGAAGCATCTGGGGAGACAAGAGCCAGGATGAGGAGCGTGCCATTGATGTTTCTGTTGGCGGTAAGGACTACGAGACTATTCATGGTGGTACCTCAACCGGTTACTACTCTAAGAAGTTCGTTCACAATATGAGTTTCAAAAACCCTACCACTTATATCACAGCATGCCCTATCTTCCGCTATGCTGAGATTCTGCTCAATGCTGCAGAGGCATTGAACGAGGCAAAGGGTCCAGATGCTGCCTACGACTATGTAAACCAGGTTCGTGCCCGTGTGGGTATGCCTGCTTACAAGAGTATGACCAAGGAACAGCTTCGTGAGCGTATCCGCAATGAGCGTCGCATCGAGCTGGCTTTCGAGGATCACCGTTTCTTCGACGAACGCCGCTGGAAGTTGTTTGAAGGCAAGAGTGCTGCTACAGAGAAGAGTGAGCCACGCTACAAGCAGGTTTACAACATCTATAGCGTTGTTGTAACTCCAGACAAGAGTCAGGTATATACTTATCGCAACGATAATACCCATCCTACCCGTGCGTTCTCTTCTCCTAAGAATTATTACTTCCCAGTGCCTGACGACACTTACAAGAAGAATCCTAACTTAGAACAGAATGCAGGTTGGAAACTCTCTGATGCTCCTAAGAAGGACGACACCACTGAAGGTGGCGAGACTACTGAGGGTGAAACAACCGGCAAGTAATCTTTGTCAATATACATTATTATAATTTAGGTGAGGTCTATGGCGAAAACACCATAGACCTTCCTTGTTTAAAAAAATCATATCTTAAACTTGAAATCGTATGAAGAAGTTATTACTTTCTGTCATGAGTCTGATGGCGATAAACGGAGCTATGGCTCAGACGGCTGTTGGCGATAACGATCTGGCAAATGCATACGCTACCCAGACGATAACAGGGCGCATCGCTGTGCACGACCCTTCTATCGTGATGGATGTAACTGGTTCCACTACCAATCCTAAATATTATATCTATGGTTCGCATCTCGGCAGAGCCAAGACTTATGCTACGGGCAACTATCAGATATGGAACACCTTCAAAACGGGTGAGGAGAATGCCGGAACTAGCAACAGTCTTTTTGCTGATGTGGATGGAAAACTGATTAATTTTAAAGATGCTTACACCACTCACGTCATCAAAAAGGTGAAGAACTATAAGGGCGAGGAGGTTGCTTTCGGCAACTTCGATGCTCATGGATGGCAGTATAAGGGATATAATGTGGCAGGCAACCAGTGGGCACCAGACATCGTATATAACAAAACCATGAAGAAATGGTGCATGTATATGAGTCTGAATGGAGACAAATGGTGCTCTTCTATCGTATGCTTTGTTTCAGACAACATCGAAGGACCTTGGACTTATCAGGGACCAGTAGTATTCTCCGGTTTCCAGGGTACATACACTCACAACTCATATGCTGCAGCGGATGATTGGAAGCATACCGACCTGGCTGTTGCTACAGGGGAAAACTCTCTGCCTGCCCGCTATCAGACGGGTGACAGCTGGGGCTCTTTCTGGCCAAACTGTATCGATCCATGTGTGTTCTATGATGATGATGATAATCTCTGGATGAGTTACGGCTCATGGTCGGGTGGTATCTTCATGATCAGACTCGATAAGACCAATGGTCTTCGTGACTATACCTATACTTTCCCTTATCAGATAAGCGGTAAGACTGCTACTCCGGGTGCTGCCAATGCCAATTGTACCAGCGACCCTTATTTCGGCAAGAAGATTGCAGGTGGATATTATGTTTCCGGCGAGGCTAGTTATATCCAGAAGGTGGGCAAGTATTATTATCTCTTTATGAGTTATGGCGGTTTGACGGCTGCCGGTGGCTATCAGATTCGTGTTTTCCGCTCAGAGAAACCTGACGGACCTTATAAGGACTGTCTGACTTCTACGGGCATTGATGCCATGTATGACAAGTATATTCTCAACTTCGGTGTTGATGCCAAGCGCGATGAGGGTGTGAAACTCTTCGGTAACTACCAGTGGGAAACCATGCCTAATGCCGAACTGGCTCAGGGACATAACTCTGCCATCGTAGACCATAAGGGACGTGCCCTCATCGTTTACCATACCCGCTTCATGAACAGAAGTGAGGAGCATGAGGTTCGTGTACATCAACTCTTCGTTAACCAGGACGGTTGGCTGGTTGCTGCTCCTTACGAGTTTAGTGGCGAGACTTATACTGATAATGATATTGCCACTCAGCAGCTCTATGATGCAACAGTGGTAGCGGGCGATTATCAGATAATAGCTCATCCTTACCGTCAGAATACGGCAGCAATGGATTATGAGAAGCCTGTTACCATCCATCTCAATGCAGATGGTTCTATTTCGGGCAAGTATACCGGTAAATGGGAACTGGTGAGCGGTACAAGCTACATCAATCTTACCTTGAAGGGTGTTGCTACAGCCAATGCTGAGGTGAAGTTCAAGGGTGTGCTTACCGAGCAGACCATCGATTATACCAATATCAAGGCGCTCTGCTTTACAGCCCTCAGTTCTTCTGACGGATTGGCTACATCAGGTGGTGCCAGTTTGCAGACTCGCGGTTTGAGTATCTGGGGAAGTAAGGCTGATGCCAAGGCGGCTATCAAATATACATTGGATAAGATTAGTGTTCCATTTACAGATGGTGCTACTTTGAATTCAAAGCCAAAGCTCCCAACAGAGGGTTATCTCGGTGCTACCATTTCGTGGAAGTCAAGCAATCCTTCTATTCTGACCGATGAGGGCGTAGTAAAAGGCAAGGGTAAGGTCACTATGACCATGACTATCAGCAAGGATGGTTATGAATATACTAAGGATTATACTCTGAATATCGATGCTGAGGCTGAAGAAACGACTCCGGTTTACTATCCTGTTTCTGCACAGAAGAATACAACGAATGCCTATGCCACCAACCTGAGTCAGGATTATACTGTAAAGGCTGGTAATAAGGCGCAGTTCAAGTTCTATAACTATACTGTAGGTGCAGAGTTTTACAAGAGTTGGGTATTGGGTGTTTCTAACGTAGCTCATGGCGCTGTTGGCTATAAGGAGTATGTGATGTTACGCAATGACAACTTTGAAAATATTGCCTGGAGCAACGCAGGATGTGTTAGTGATTACAACTGGGACACATTTGCGAAAGATATGAATGGTTCTTTGGTAGATATGACCGTGGAATATGCAGCTACAGGCGCATTCAAGATGACTGCTGTGATTACCACAACGGACAATAAGGTATATCATTATTCATATACAAAGACTATTACAGATAAGCCATCTGAGATTAACGTGTTCTTTACAGGTGAGAACTCTTACATCGACGGCTCAAGCCTTTCTACAGGCATCTCGAACCCTATCATCATCCAGAAGAAGAATGATGGCAAGTGGTTCAACCTCTCCGGTCAGCAGGTAGGCAAGAGCTACAAGGGTGTAGTGATTGTAAACGGAAAGAAATTTGTGAACAAGTAATTCTCTTATATATATAATAAGGTGTAATTATATGAAGATTTCTAAAATACTATTGGGAGCAGCAATGATGATTGCTGCTCCTGTTGTAAAAGGAGGTTGCCAGATGATGGCACAGAATGCTCCGCAGGAACCGATCGTGGTAGATACTCCTTTTGTCCACGACCCTGTGATGGCGTATGAGAATGGCAAGTACTATCTCTATTGTACGGGTCATGGCATCACGCAGATGACTTCCACCGACCGCAAACATTGGACTATCACTCCTCAGGGCGTGCTCAAGAACAGCGAGATTCCGGCATGGACGCATGATAGTGTGCCGGGGTTTACCACGCATATCTGGGCTCCGGATGTTATCCGTTTCAAGAACAAGTGGTATCTGGCTTATTCCTGTTCTACCTTTGGCAAGAATACTTCTGCCATCGGCTTGTTGAGCAATACTTCCTTATCTGATAAGAATGGATGGAAGGATGAGGGCTGCCTCGTTGCCTCCAAGGGTAATAGAGACAACTGGAATGCCATCGACCCGAATTTCATCGTTGATGAGAAGGGAAATCCATGGCTTACCTGGGGCTCTTTCTGGGATGGTATCCAGATGATTAAGTTGGATAAGAAGACGATGCATGTGAAGAAGGGCACCAAGCCTCAGACCATCGCCCGCCGTCATGCCGTGGGCGATGCATCAGCAGAACCGAATCCTACTTCTAAGTTTGCCGGCACCAACGCCATCGAGGCTCCATTCATCATGAAGCATGGTGGTTATTACTATCTCTTCGTGAGCTGGGATTACTGCTGCCGTGGCATCAAGAGCAACTATCGTGTTGCCGTGGGCAGAAGCAAGAAGGTTGCCGGCCCTTATCTGGATAAGGCTGGCAAGGATATGCGCAATGGTGGTGGCACGTTGATTCTGGAAGGTGACAAGAAGGAATATGAGGCGATGGGCCATTGCTCAGCCTACTCTTTCCCTGATGGCGATTACTTCTTCTGTCATGGTTACAGCGTAGCCAAGAATGGTGCCAGCATCCTGGTTCAGAAGAAAATCAACTGGACGGAAGATGGGTGGCTGACGCTGGAATAAAAAACATTTGTAAAATATCTTTTTGGTATGTTGCTTCATTCTTACGTTTGTAAGCCTTTCAAGAAGTATACTGCTGAAATGTTAAAACTGAGTTAAAATAGCGTTTATTCCGCTACGAACGGCAAAAAAATTGGTTTCGTAGCGAAATAAACGCTATTTTCTTTCGCCATTTCCGAATTCACGCCTACTGTCTCCATAATGGTTCGTTTTCCCAACCTTGAGGAAATCCCATGGCATTCGTGTCAACTTCTGGATACCGTGATAGTAAGTCCTTGAAGTTTGCACATAACTCATTTTGTGAATCAATGGCATTTAGCCAATACAGCAAACAGCAAATCCTTCATTTTGGAGATTGGCTAAAAGCGTTGCTGTACCAAGTGGTGGGTTTGTATATTCCATACGCATATAAACAAAAAGTTCCGCCCTGGTACGCTGTTCTATGAGAAGCGTGGCGGATTCTAGTGCTGCAAAGATACGCTTTTAATTTGAATTCTCCAAATATTTTCAGAGAAATCTGTTTATAAGATAGAAAAATTAACGCAAAAAGTTCTAAATTAAGTTTGCTCATTTCCAGAATGTTACCTATATTATATAGGCAAACGCCCAACTTCTTGATATTCAAGCAAAGTCCAAACTAGAACGTCTTAGGTTTGTTAACTAATCAAGTAGGCTGTAAATACTGAGTATAGAACTGAAGTGTTAAAACTGAGTTAAAATGGCGTTTATTCCGCTACGAACGATAAAAAAACGGTTTCGTAGCGAAATAAACGCTATTTTCTTTCGCTATTTCCGAATTCACGCCTACTGTCTCCATAATGGTTCGTTTTTCCAACCTTGAGGAAATCCCATGGCATGTAAATCTACATTAGGGTATTCTGCGAAAAGTTTGAGCAGAGAACTTTTCAAGTCCATGCAAGGTGTAATCGTTTGCTCCAAATATAATAAGGTGCATAGCTGATGGTACAACTTGATTGGCTTTTGACTTGGAGTAATCCAATGAAGAGGAAGACGATTCGGTAATTGTTCATCTATATTTATCGGTTGTTTGTCGTAGTTCATATACCCATATAAAAAGCGAAGTCCCACCGTGGTACGCATCGTTGAGAGGCGTGGTGGGATTTATTGCTGCAAAAAAACGCTTTTTTGTCGGAATCTCCAAACTTTTTCTTGGAAATCTGCTTTCAAGCATGCAATTTAACGCAAAAAGTTCTAATTTCCGTAAATTGCTCATTGTTACCAAGACATTCCTCCTTACGTATGTGGGAAATTCAGAACTGGTGAGTAATGAATATTCTGATATATTCAAGGCTTCAGTAACACTAGATGATTTGTTTATATAATGAGTTTGTCTGGTTCTAAAACTATACTTTGTAGTAATGGTTTACGTTGGAATAGCCTCGATTTTTAAAACACGGACAAATTGAATTTGTCCGGCTCTTTTGTCCGGCGGCTTGTAAGTTGTTAAAAATGAGTGATTTACAAAGCGGCGGACAATTTGTCCGGACAAATACAATTTGTCCGTTTGTTTTTTTAGCCCCTTTTTTGCTTGAAAACCATGGATTATGGTGCCGAAACCTATGAGTTATGATGAAAGAAACCATGAGTTGTGGGGGAGAAAACTAAGACTTATTTTTTTTAACAAATCAAGATGGTTTGAAAACCTCGGCTCATCCTAAATATATAAGCATCAAAAAAATCCGAAACAGATAACTTGGTAAGCTTCTGTTTCGGATTTTTTCTTTATTCTTCCTTAATCTTCCAATCGCTGATAGTGCGTTGGGTGCTGTCGTAATTTACGCCTATTTTAAAAAGACGCTTGCTATCGGCTGTATAAGGAATAAGATAGCCCTTTTCATCTATTTGTCTGATTGCTTCCTCGGCAGAACCATCATACTTCAATTCGAAAACAAATACGGCATCCGGCATATACACTACGGCATCAGCCCTGCCGATTGCACTATCCTCCTCTACCCTCATATGGGCACCCATCAGGTTGAAAATAAGATAGAATACCGTCTGAAAATCACGCTCGTTCTTGTTGCTCAATCGGTTGGAAATGCTGGCAAGATAAGCCTGCAGACGAACCATCGCTCCCTCTACATCTGTATCATAGAGCTTTTCCAGGAAATCACCTACCAGACTGTTGTTATCCAGCGATATTGGCGAGAGATAGTTGGGGGCAAGACTCTTGAGCATGCCTATCTTTACCTCTCTGTTAGGGTATTCCAAAGTATAGCGATGCAGCATCGGGTTATATTTCTTGATGGTGAGATAGCCACTCTGATAGAGCAACGGAAGTGCTGAAGTCATCATTTCCGGTGAAACGTCAAAGTCATCCACATCGCATGACTTCTTCTCTATATCCATCACGTTGACATGATACTTCTGCAATGTCTTGATGAGATAAGTCGGAGTACCCGAGCCAAACCAGTAAGGAGCAATATCCCGTGCATTCAGTGCCTTTACCAGACTGAACGGATTGAAAACATCTTCTGATTTCTTACTGAAATGATAACCATCGTAGAATCTTGTCAGCTCTGCCAGGCACTCCTCATACGTCATGTCAAGGTCTTCGCCCAGCGCCTCAATATCCGGTTTCATCTGCGTGGTCAGCTCTGTTTTGCTGATACCGCAGATGGCGGAGTACTGGTCAAACATGCTGATATTGTCGAGGTTGTTGAGTTCGCTGAAGATGCTGAGCTGCGAGAACTTGGTGATACCTGTGATGAAGGTGAACTCCAGGTATGGGTCGAGCTTTTTCAGAGGACTGTAGAAGTTCTGCATAATGCGGCGGAGCGGTTGCAGGTTCTCCTTTTCATGCACCACATCCAGCAATGGGGCATCATATTCATCGATGATGACTACTGCCTTTTCGCCCGTCTGCTTGTAAGCACGCTTCACGAGTCCATCCAGTCTTTCATTAGGACGGATTTCATCTTCTCCTTTACCATAAATCTCTTCGTAGGGCAAAAGCTGCAGATTCAGATAATTGTTCAAGGCATCTGCATCAAAATGCTTGGCACCGCTTAAATCGAAATGGAATACAGGATGCTTCACCCATTCCTTCTCGTAATCAGCAATAGCCAATCCCTCGAAAAGTTCCTTTCTTCCCTCGAAATAAGCCTGAAGGGTAGAGGCAAAGAGTGACTTGCCGAATCGTCTTGGACGACTCAGAAAGACATATTTCATACCCTTTACTCTGAAATCCACAATGTATTTGGTTTTATCTATATAGAGATAACCTTTCTCGCGAATTTCTTCAAAAGTCTGCATTCCTACAGGATATTTATTTACTATTTTTGCCATATTCCTACATGCTTTACGTTTTGCGCTGCTAAGTTACAAAGAAAATCCGAATTAGCCAAGCATAATAGTTAAAAATAAAATGTTTTGTTAAATAAGGCGTTCTGAATACCCCGAAACGTGTAAAATAAGGCGTTCTGATGAGTTAAAAACTTGTAAAATAAGGCATTCCTCATTATTTTTTCTTATCTTTGTTCGCCCTGAAAAAACAACGGGATTGGGTTGTGGAAAGGGGGAAGAGAAATATATAATCGTAATATAAACAATGAATAAATTAAAAGCATTATTGGGCTTCGACCCAAAGACTACTACGGTCAAGACGGAGTTGATTGCTGGTATGACTACCTTCCTGACCATGTGTTACATTCTGGCTGTAAACCCTACTATTCTCGCAACAACAGGCATGGACAAGGGCGCTCTGTTTACTGCCACAGCTATCGCTTCTGCCATCGCCACCTTCCTGCTGGCTTTCATGGCAAAGTTGCCTTTTGCCCAGGCTCCCAGCATGGGACTGAATGCTTTCTTCGCCTTCACCCTTTGTCAGGCGATGGGCTTGACCTGGCAGCAGGCTTTGGCAGTATTGCTCGTAGAGGGTATCATCTTCCTTGCCATCACCTTCCTTAATATCCGTGATAAGATATTGGAGTGTATTCCGAAGAACCTCCGATTCGCCATTTCTGCCGGTATCGGTATGTTTATCGCCTTTATCGGTTTGAAGAATGCGGGCATCATTACTGCCAATGCGGATACTTTCGTGCAGCTCGGCAAGTTTACACCGGTCAGCATCCTGGGTCTCATCAGCATCCTGCTCTGTGGCTGTCTGATGGCGAGAAGAGTGAAGGGCTCTTTGTTTATCGCTATCATCATCTCTACATTGATAGGTATTCCGATGGGAGTAACCCAGTTCTCTGACAACTGGATGCCGGTATCTACCCCTCACAGCATTGCTCCTATCTTCTGCCAGTTTGATTTCACCGGCTTCTTTACTCCTAAGATGTTTATGGTGGTTTTCTCCCTGTTGCTTGTCAACATTTTCGATACCATCGGCACGGTTCTGGGATTGGTTTCCAAGCTCGGTGTCAAGGAGAATGAGAAGGGCGAGATTCCGGGCGTGAAGGAGGCGATGATGAGTGATGCCATTGGTACTACAGCCGGTGCATTGCTGGGTAGCTCTACCATTACCACTTATGTGGAGAGTGCTTCGGGCGTTGCCGAGGGTGGAAAGTCGGGCTTGACATCTTTCTTTGTGGGCTTGATGTTTATCCTGAGCATCTTTCTGGCTCCAATCTTCCTCTTGATTCCGAGTGCTGCCACCAGTGGTGCCTTGGTAATGGTGGGTGTATTGATGATTGATTCGTTCAAGAAGATTGAGTTGGAGGATATCTCTGAGTCATTCCCTGCCTTTATCACGATGATTACGATGGTGCTCTGCTATAGTATTGCTGATGGCATCTGCCTTGGTATTCTGAGCTATGTATTGATCAAGATGATGGTGGGCAAGTTCAAGGACTTGAATCCTACGCTCTATATCCTGAGCATCTTCCTGCTCTTCAATTATGTTTTCGGTTAATTAAACGACAGATAAAAAACGAGGCGGCAATCTGCATCACGCAGGTTGCCGCCTTCTCTTTTCTAACTAACTTTCTTATCAACTATTCAAAATGTTATTACTTATATGTGAATCCCAGGGCATCCTGCCCTGGATGTAGTCTGTTATTTCAAACGGATGATATTCAGCGAGCTGGCTGGAATCTCTACCGTTGCACCGTTCTTCTCTGTAGTTACGTAGTTTTCTACAGGATAGATGTTGGTAGGATTGTCGATGGTATTCTCCTCCAGACCGTTCTTGGCAGAAAGGCGGATGAGCTTGCCAGCCTTGATCTCCTTGCCCTGAAGATTGATCTTCGCTGTGGTGTGCTCGGTGCTGGTGTTGGCAATTTTCAGGATTACCTCGCCCGTCTGTTCATCGAGTGTAGCTGTAGAGAAGATACCAGGAAGGGTGTTTGCCTTCAACTTGGTGGCGAATATCTCCTTGCCATCCAACTTGGCGAAGATGCTGTCGCCCACTACCTTCAGCTCGATATCATACCATTTGCCGGTCTCTACCTTGCCTGGGCAGGTTGCAATCTGGCTCTTCGCACCATTCACGATAGACTCCACGCCGTGCTGGGTATTGTTCCAGCCACCGAGGTTCAACCAGCAGTAGTTGTTCTTATCTACGTAGTTGAAGATGATGAGGAAACCCTCGTTTCCTGCATCCTTCTTTGCGCGTACCTTATATATATAGCCGTTGCTGGTAATCTCGCCCGGATTCAGACGGATGCAGCTCTCCTCGTTGCTGGTCTGCTTGATGAGGCTGCCCTCAGTCTTCCACTGTCCGTGGATGTCGGTAGGCAGTTCCTGCAAGGTCATCGGCAGCGCCTTGCCGTTCTCATCGCTGTAGCCCTTGTCTTCGAAAGATACCTGGGTGCCCCAAGTTCCCATACCCACACGGCAGATAGCTGGCTTCACCTGGGTCTGCTCATACTTGTATGGATTCTCCTGGTTCACCTTCAGTACACGGGTACCGATGTTGTTCGCCATCACGTTCTGAACGTAGTAAGATGGAGTTCCGAATACCTTATCTGATGTATACTGAATCATATCCGGTGCCCACATACGGTTGTTGAGGTTGGCGAAGATAGGAGCGTAGGATGCCATGGTCACGATATCTGAATTGTTCTCGATGCCCATCATATAGACAGCTTCACCGAGCGCTGCATCGAGCGAGCCCATATTGCCGAAGCCCTGTGTTACGGCATATTCACCTACATAAATCTCGCTGCCCTTGCGGTCGTAGTTGTCATACTTGTTGAAGTTCTCGGCAAACCAGGCTGGATTTCTGTAGTAGTGCTCATCGAGGAGTTCTACGCTTTCGTTGCTTTCCCACTTAGGATTGTCATCGCCCCAAGCCACCACGTTACCGATGAGGTGCATCTTAGGATATTTCTTCAATACGGCATCCTTGAACTTCTTGAAGCGCTCGTAGTAGTGGTCGCTCTGAGCCGCAGGATCCGGCTGGTTGTTCTCATTACCAATCTCCAGATATTCGATGTTGTATGGCTCCGGATGACCATTCTTGGCACGGAGCGCACCATATTTAGAGGTAACAGGACCATTAGCATACTCCAGGGCATTCATGCACTCGTCAATCCAAGGCTGGATGCTGTCTACCGGAGTCATACCGCCGTGCCACAAACCAACATTCACAACATAGAGAGGCTTGGCGTTCAAATCCTCGGCAAGCTGCAGATACTCATCGAATCCCATACCATCGCTGGTGCGATAACGCCAGTTTACGTTCTTATGTCCCGGACGCTCCTCGATAGGTCCGATGGTCTTCTCCCAGTGGAATGCATTCTCAGGAGATTCCTGTCCTTCTACGTAGCAACCGCCAGGGAAACGGACGAACTTAGGATGGATATTATAGAGAAGCTGAGCCAGGTCAGGGCGCAAGCCATTCTCGCGATTCTTGAAAGTAGGAGGGAAGAGGCTTACCACATCGAGAACGATGGTACCCTTGCCGTCGGCAACGAGTTCGAACTGAGCCTTGGCATCGTTTCCGTTGGCAGTCAACTCAGCTGTATATTTTGTCCACTTCTTGCCAACCTTGGCATTGAGTGCGGTTTCTGCATAAACCTTATCTCCCTTGGCGTTGGTGAGGCGAGCCTTCAATCCGCCCTTGTAGCTACCCTTAGCCCAGAAAGAGAGTTTGTAGGTTCTGCCCTGCACGGCGTTGATTCCCCAGAAGCCTTCGTTGATGAGAGAGGCTGTAGCTGCAGGTTTGGCTGCGATAGTCAATTGGAGTGCCTTGCCCTGTGCATTGTTGAGCAAACCCTTATTGATGAGTTGTGCATTGATCTTAGCACCTTCCTGAGCCGCAGTCTTCCAGGTAGGAATATTCTTGTCATCATCCTCGAAGGAGCGGTTGCTGATGAGTTCGGCATAGAGACCGCCGTCGGCAGCATGGTTGATATCCTCGAAGAAGATACCATAGAGGTTAGGAGATACCTTGATACCTGGGTTAGAGGCATCTACATTGATGGTAACCTGTGCGTTGGCTGCCAAAGCAGAAGCCAACACTGCTGAAAGTAAAATCTGTCTTTTCTTATTCATTTCTTATTCTTAGGTTTGTTTGTTTACTTGTTGGGTTGGCATGAAACCAAGCAAAGCCTGAATTCATGCCGCTATTAATACACAGTTGCAAAAGTACACAAAAAGCACAAAGAAGAGGTGGACAAAACGGAGAATATAGTGTAAAAGGTGGATTTTCTGCTGAAAATCCACCTTTTGTTTATTGTTGGTAAATAAAATCGGTTTTAATATAATAAAACCAATCCCGCAAAAGCTGAATAGAGTATCATGCGGATAGGATTGATCTTCATTACCTTCACACCGATAAAGGTGGCGAAGAAGAGGGCGATGGAGATGTAGAAATGCCAGGGATTGGCTGGCGTAGAGAAGTTCTCGCCATTCATCAGAAGCAGGGCTGCGGCTCCTACCAAGCCGACGATGGCAGGACGAAGACCGATGAAGATGCTCTGGACGGCTGAGGTGTTCATATACTTGTATAGCATCTTGCTGATAAGAATCATCAAAACCAAGGATGGGAGAACCAGGGCGAAGGTTGCCATGGCACTTCCGAGTACAGCCATCATACCACTCATGCCGGCATTATGGACGGCTGTATAGCCACAATAGGTGGCGGTGTTGATACCGATAGGTCCCGGTGTCATCTGAGAGATGGCAACCACATCGGTAAACTCTTGCATCGTCATCCAATGATACTGCGTAACTACCTGTCCCTGAATCAAGGAAATCATAGAGTAACCACCTCCGAATCCGAAGATGCCTATCTGAAGGAATACGATGAAAAGCTGAAGAAATATCATATATGTATAATAATGTGTAAAGTTAATAGGGTATTCCTACAATAAGGCGTAGCCCCTATAAACTATTAACTATAAACTTTTAACTAATCTTACTCTGTTGGCTGGATAAACTGTCCATAGATGTAGCCACCTGCGGCAGCTGCGATGATTACCCAGATTGGGTTGACGCCCAAAAGCCAAATCAGAAGGGCGGATAGAATAGGGATCCAGCAGTTGACAAGCGAAATACCGGCACTCTTGGCAAGCGAGAATGTTGGTACGGCTATCAATGCCACGACGGCAGGACGGATGCCCGCAAACATGGCAGCAACAACCTTGTTGTCTTCAAACTGATGAAAAAACATGGCTATCGCCAAGATAATAAGGAACGATGGCAACGAAGCGCCGAGGGTGCAGACGATGGCTCCCGGTGTCTTTGCCAACTTATATCCGAGCAGGGAACTCATGTTGATGGCCAAGGCGCCAGGACAAACCTGGGTGGTAGCGATGGCATCCAGAAATTCCTCCTTCGTCATCCAATGATTTTTGTCGACGACTTCGGATTCTATAATAGGAATCATGGCATAGCCACCCCCAAAGGTGACTATGCCAATCTTCAAAAATGTCTTAAATAATGAAATATACTTCATTATAGTTTATAATTTATAGTTTATAGTTTACGGCAATCTTGCTTTCAACTATAAACTATTAACTTTTAACTATTACTTTACTCGCTCTTCAATCCACTGACGTGCATTGACAAATGCCTCAATCCAAGGAGTTACCTCGTCGTTGCGGCGGTCAGCTGGATACCAGGCGTTCTGCCATGGGAAGATGGCACGCTCCAAGTGTGGCATCATAGCCAAGTGGCGACCATCTGCAGAGCAGATACCTGCTACATTGTAGTCACTGCCGTTAGGATTACCTGGATACTCAGCGTAGTTGTACTTAGCAATGATGTTGTAGTGATCCTCTGGCTCTGGCAAGTAGAAACGACCCTCGCCGTGAGCTACCCAGATACCGAGCTTATCACCGCTCAAGCTACCGAACATCACACTGTCGTTCTGAGGAATGGTCAAACCGAGGAATGTACTCTCGAACTTCTTGGATGTGTTGTGGCAGAGGTGTGAACGATGCTTGTGCTCTGGATTGATGAGGTTCAACTCAACCATCAACTGGCAACCGTTACAGATACCGAGTGAAAGGGTATCCTCACGTGCATAGAACTTATCGAGTGCCTCTTTAGCCTTAGGATTGTAGAGGAATGCACCAGCCCAACCCTTGGCAGAACCGAGAACGTCGGAGTTAGAGAAACCACCACAGAATACGATGAAGTTCACATCCTCCAGAGTCTCACGACCAGAAATCAAGTCGGTCATCATTACATCCTTTACATCGAAGCCGGCGAGATACATAGAGTATGCCATCTCACGCTCACCATTGGTACCCTTCTCACGGATGATAGCTGCCTTGATGCCAGATGGAGTGCGACGGTTAGCGTCGAGACCATAGCTAGAGAGAGTTCCCTTGAAGCCGTAACCGAAGTTCATCTCGATAGGCTGCTTCTTATAATTGGTGTAACGCTTCTTGGCCATACCGTTCATGCTCTGCTTGCGGTCGAGGAGGTAAGATGTCTTATACCAGTCGTCACGCAATGCATCGATATCAAACTCGTGCTCGAAGCCTTCCTTCTTGATGATGATCTTGCGGAGCTCAGGAGCTGGATAACCAATCTTGGCATAACCGATACCGTTCTCATCGAAGAATGCCTTCAACTCGTCCTTGTGAGCATCGCTTACCTGGATAACAACACCTGGGTTCTCTGCGAAGAGAGTCTTGACGATGTCGGCATCTGCGATGTCGTGGAGGTTGATCTTCATACCACCCTCTACGTTGGCGAATGTCATCTCGAGGAGAGTTGTAATCAAACCACCGGCACTGATATCGTGACCAGCCATTACCCAACCACGGTTGATGAGTTCCTGTACAGCGTTGAAGCAGTCAACGAAGTACTCTGGGTTCTTTACGGTAGGAACATCGCTGCCCACCTTGCCCAGACTCTGAGCGAAGGCAGAACCACCAAGGCGCTGCTCATCGAAGCTGAAGTCGATATGGTAGAGGCTAGAGTTCTTGGCGTTAACGAGAACTGGGCTAACCACCTTCTTAACATCTGAAACCTCACCACCTGCACTTACGATTACGGTACCTGGAGCGATGATCTTCTCGCCATTAGGATACTGCTGGGTCAATGAGAGCGAGTCCTTACCTGTTGGTACGTTTACGTGGATGGCGCAGCAGAAGTCTGACAATGCCTTCACACCTTCGTACAGACGGGCATCCTCACCCTTCTGACTGCGGCAAGGCCACATCCAGTTAGCAGAGAGGCTGATGCTGTCCATGCCATCTGCCAATGGAGCCCAGATAATATTGGTTAATGACTCTGCTACAGAGAGTACAGAACCTGCCTTAGGATCAGCAAGACCTGCCTGAGGAGCATGACCCATTGCTGTTACGATACCCTTCTCGCCACGGTAGTCGAGTGCTACGACACCACAGTCAGAAAGTGGCAACTGAATCTGACCCTGACCCTGCTGACGGGCAATCTTACCTGTTACGGAACGGTCCACCTTGTTGGTCAACCAGTCCTTACAAGCCACAGCCTCCATCTGGAGAACACGCTGCAAGTACTCGTCGAGGTTATCTGCAGAATAAGTTACATCTTCATATTTACGCTCTACGGTCTCATCTACCATCACAGTCTTAGGAGTATGACCGAACATCTGAGCTACATCGAGGTCGAATGGCTTCACGCCGTCAGCCTGCTTGAAGCTGAAGTGAGCATCGCCTGTAGTCTCACCAACCACGTACATTGGAGCACGCTCACGGTCGGCAATCTTCTGAACCTCGCTGATATACTTCTCGTCGATGAGCAAGCCCATGCGCTCCTGACTCTCGTTGGCGATGATTTCCTTGGCGCTCAAAGTCTTGTCGCCGATAGGCAACTTAGACATATCGATTTCGCCACCGCACTCTTCTACCAACTCAGAGAGACAGTTCAAGTGACCAGCTGAACCGTGGTCGTGGATGCTGACTACTGGGTTCTCATCGTTTTCTACGAGTGCACGAACCAGGTTGTAGGCACGCTTCTGCATCTCAGGGTTGGCACGCTGAACAGCGTTCAACTCGATACCGTTGCTGTAACGGCCTGTATCTACAGAAGAAACAGAACCACCACCAAGACCGATGCGATAGTTATCACCACCTACTACGACAACCTTGTTGCCCTTCTGTGGCTCACCCTTCTTGTAGTCACGCTTCTTGCCGTAGCCTACACCACCAGCAAGCATGATTACCTTATCGTATGCATACTTCTCACCATTCTCCTCGTGCTCGAATGTAAGCACAGAACCAGTGATGAGAGGCTGACCGAACTTGTTACCGAAGTCTGATGCACCGTTGGAAGCCTTGATCAGAATCTGCTCTGGAGTCTGATAGAGCCACTTACGTACTGGCATGATATCTTCCCAGTCGCGCTCTGCATCGCTCTTGCCGTTGTCATCCTTCAAGCGAGGATAAGCAGTCATGTAGCAGGCGGTACCTGCGATAGGCCATGAACCAACACCACCACCCATACGGTCGCGGATTTCACCACCCGTACCGGTAGCAGCACCATTGAAAGGCTCTACGGTAGTAGGGAAGTTGTGAGTCTCAGCCTTCAGAGAGATAACACTCTCGATATCCTTCACCTGGAAGAAATCGCTGGTAGTCTGATCGGCTGGAGCAAACTGCTCGATAACAGGACCCTGTGAGAAAGCCACATTATCCTTATAGGCAGAGAGAATCTTGTTAGGATTCTCGTTGGTGGTCTTCTTGATCATGCTGAAGAGAGAAGACTCCATCTCCTTACCGTCGATGATAAACTGGCCGCCGAAAATCTTGTGGCGGCAGTGCTCTGAGTTGATCTGTGCGAAACCGAAGATTTCGCTGTCGGTGAGAGGACGTCCGTTCTCTTTCTCCAACTTGTGGAGATAAGCCATTTCGTCCTCGCTGAGGGCAAGACCCTCTTCCTCGTTATACTTCTCGAGGTCGTCGACGTACTTGATAGGTTCTGGCTGGTGGTTCACGGTGAACACATCCTGTCCGATACCGTTGTACATACGCTGGAGCATAGGGTCGTGCTCAGCGTCTTCGCTATCTACAGGGAAGTACTCCTCGATACGCGAAATGCCGTTAAGACTCATGTTCTGAGTAATCTCAACGGCATTCGTACTCCAAGGAGTAATCATTTCACGGCGTGGACCGACATAGAAGCCCTGCAACTGCTGGGCGTCTTCTAAAGTCGCGTCACCATAAAGCCAACAAAGTTCATTGATTTCGTCCTGAGATGGTTTGTGGTCAATCTCGGTCGCAATCACACTCTTAGATGGAGTTCTAAAAAAAAGAATCATACTTGCTTTCTTTTATATTATTAATGTATTTATTTCTTTTCGAGTGCAAAGATAGTGCAATTTCAAGACACTACAAAATAAAACACTGTTTTTTATGTTTTTTTTGTTGAGATTTGAGCTATTCTTACCTTGAGAGGCTACATTTGACGGTTTAGCTATCAGAAAAGTGCTTTCTGTTGCCTTTTTTGGTTAAAAAGGTGATAAATAAAGATTTAGAGGTTAAAAATGTCTAAATGCGTTTGACAAATGTTGTTTATTCGAGTCTTATCTGTAACTTTGCAAGTGAAAGAAGTGAATCAGCTTCTGGATGCCCTAAAATGCAGGTACTTCCGGATAACGGATGAAAGCCGGGAGAACTCTAATATAATAGAAGGTAGAAAGCGACGTTAAGATATACTATAATCAATAATAACAAGAAAATTTAAATTAGTAAGAATATGAAACAGACAAAGTTAATGGTAATGGCAATGATGGCTGTAGCTCTGATGGCTACAAGCTGTGCAAGTAAGAAGGATCTTCAGAATTGCCAGAATGAGAATAAGGAATTGTCAAGCAACTATCAGGCTACCAAGGAAAAACTGGCAGCTACAGAGGCTAGTCTGGCAGCAGCCCAGGAGCAGCTTGCTACTGCAAAGAGCGATTACGCTAAGTTGCAGAGTTCACTTGACAAGAGTTTGAACAATGCAAGCCAGAACAACGTGAGCATTGAGAAACTCGTTGACCAGATCAACGAGAGTAACCAGTATATCCGTCACCTGGTTGAGGTAAAGAGCAAGAGCGATTCGCTCAACATGGTTCTTACCAACAACCTGACCCGCTCTTTGAGCAAGGAAGAGATGAAGGAGGTTGATGTTCAGGTTCTGAAGGGCGTAGTTTACATTTCTCTGGCTGACAATATGCTCTATCAGAGTGGTAGCTATGAGGTGAACAGCCGTGCTCAGGAAACATTGAGCAAGATTGCTAAGATCATCACAGACTATAAGGATTACGATGTGCTCGTAGAGGGTAATACCGATAACGTACCAGTAAGCACGACAAGTGCCAAGATGAAGAATATCCGCAACAACTGGGACCTCTCTGCTCTCCGTGCAGCTTCTGTTGTTCAGTACTTGCAGGATCACTTCGGTGTAAATCCTAAGCGTCTTACAGCTGGTGGCCGTGGTGAGTACAACCCTGTAACAACTAACGATACTGAGGTAGGCAAGCAGCGCAACCGCCGCACTCAGATTATCATCACTCCTAAGCTCGACCAGTTCATGGACTTGATCGACAAGGCTCCAGAGGAGAAATAAAAGGTAAAAAAGTAAAAGGGTAAAAAGGTAAAAAAGTAAATAGATAGAGGCATCAATGAGTTGTTAAAGACTTATTGATGCCTTTTTCGGTATAAATATACAAGTTTTATGTTTTAAAGCCGTGAAAAAGTACTTTTTGTTGTCATTTTGCTAGAAATATTCTTAATTTCCTTTCTTTTCCTAATTATTTTTATTAATTTTGCAGGCAAAATATCAAGGGTACACTTGGCTGCCCTGATCATTGTACATTGTAAATTATTAATTATACATTATATTGTGTTATGGAAAAGATTAAGATGACAACTCCATTGGTAGAGATGGACGGTGATGAGATGACAAGAATTCTCTGGAAGATGATTAAGGATGAACTCATTCTTCCTTTCGTTGATTTGAAGTCTGAGTATTATGATCTCGGTCTGCCTTATCGCGACCAAACCAACGACCAGGTAACCATCGACTCTGCCGAGGCGGCTAAGAAATATGGTGTGGCTGTGAAGTGTGCTACTATCACTCCTAATGCACAACGTATGGACGAGTATAAACTCCACAAAATGTGGAAGAGCCCTAATGGAACTATCCGTAGCATCATGGACGGTACCGTGTTCCGTGCTCCTATCACCATCCCGAGCATCCACCCTTGTGTAAAGAACTGGGAGAAGCCTATTACCATCGCCCGTCATGCTTACGGCGATGTATACAAGAGCGTGGAACTTCGTGCTGATGAGCCAGGTACAGCCAAACTCGTGTTCGAGGGTAAGAGCGGCAAGAAGCAGGAGATAGAGATTCATTCTTTCGATGGTGCTGGCGTTATCCAGGGCATGCACAATACTGATAAGAGTATCCGCAGCTTTGCTCACAGCTGCTTCAAGTTTGCCATTGATACCAAGCAGGATCTCTGGTTTGCTACCAAGGATACTATCTCTAAGACTTATGATGCCCAGTTCCGCAAGATCTTTGAGGAAGTATATGAGAGCGACTATAAAGAGAAGTTTGCAGAACTCGGTATCGAGTATTTCTATACATTGATTGATGATGCAGTGGCTCGTGTTATCCGCAGCAAGGGCGGCTTTATCTGGGCTTGCAAGAACTATGACGGTGATGTGATGAGTGATATGCTCAGTACAGCTTTCGGTTCTCTGGCGATGATGACTTCCGTATTGGTTTCTCCTGACGGCAAGTATGAGTATGAGGCAGCTCATGGTACTGTGACCCGTCACTACTATCGCTACCTGAAGGGTGAAGATACATCTACCAACCCAATGGCTACCATCTTTGCATGGAGCGGTGCGTTGAGAAAGCGTGGCGAACTGGATGGCATCAAGGAACTTCAGAACTTTGGCGACCAGCTTGAGGCTGCATGTTTCGATACATTGAACGACGGTATCGCTACCAAGGATCTCGTAAACCTGATGGAAGGTGTTGAGGCTAAGGCTGTAAACTCTGCCGGCTTTATCGCTGCCATCCGCGAACGTCTGGAAAAGCGATTGGCATAAAAACAATAAGACCTGGGGTGATTCACCTCAGGTCTTATTGTTTTAGTTATTTTTAGTTTAAATCTAGATTCTTTTTCTTGCGTTTACGCAAAGCGTCTGAATAAACCTTAAACAAATCAATGTTCAGCAACTGACAGATATGGTAAAGCATACCCGTATCTATAGTGGCTCTGCCGTATACCTTATATATATTAGTACGATGGCAGCCTAGTTTTTCAGCAAGCCATACTGTGGTCTTGCCTTGCTTGTTTAATTCCTCTTTGATGATTTCACCGATTGAGGGAATTGCATTTACTTTATCTTTCATACTCTTTCAGTTGTGTTATATGCTCACTTATAGTTATATCGGGTGCAAAAATAGCATTTCTGTTTCTAACTAGCAAAGAAACATGTAGCGAATTTGGAACACTAAGTTAAAATGTGTAATAAAATCCCCGTTTTTTTATATTTTTTTTCTCTAAAGAACTAAATGTCATGAAATTGTAACTAAATGTAACGCTTATTACGAAAGAAAAATCGTAATTTTGCAGCGGTATTTTAAATAACATGAAATATGGAAGAGAATATGAAAAGAATACTTGTTGTTGATGATGAGCAAGACTTGTGTGAGATTCTGAAATTCAATCTCGAAACAGAAGGATATGAGGTAGAGACTGCCAATTCTGCAGAAGAGGCTTTGGAGATGAACATCGCTTCGTTCGACCTGCTGCTACTGGACGTCATGATGGGAGGAATGAGCGGTTTCCAGCTGGCTAAGCAGTTGAAGGGCAATCCGATGACAGCCAATGTTCCGATTATCTTCCTTACAGCCCGAGATACGGAAAACGATACGGTGACAGGATTCAATATTGGTGCCGATGATTATATCTCGAAACCTTTCTCTATACGAGAGGTGATGGTCAGAGTGCGTGCCGTCTTGCGCCGTACCGCTGAACAGGCTGGCGATGCTGATGAACCGAAGACCATCAACTATCAGGGACTGCAGTTGAATCTGGACAAGAAGACGGTGAGCATTGATGGTGAGGCTATCCCTTTCACCAAGACCGAGTTCGAACTCCTGCGTCTTTTCCTCGAAGAGCGTGGCAAGGTCTTCTCCCGTCAGGAACTTATCGACCGGGTATGGCCTAAGGATGTGATGGTACTCGACCGCACGGTGGATGTCAACATCACCCGTATGAGAAAGAAGATTGGTAAGTTTGCCAAGTGCATTGTTACCCGTCTGGGATTCGGTTATTATTTTGATGCGTAATTAAAATGTTTAAGTTAAATAGTGTAGGTAGAAAGTTGTACTTCAGTGTACTGGCGGTGTTCCTTGTGTTTGCCGTCAGTTTTATCGTGTTCCAGCAGGCACGTGAGAAGCAGTATAAAATAGGTACGCTTACTATCAAGCTGGAAAATTATAATGAACTGCTGGCAGAAGATCTGGCGCTCTCTCCTGGTGAAGGAATTATTCTGCAGGATAGCATCCACAATAGGGATGTGACTGTAGCTCATGAGAAGTTGCAGGCTTTTGTACGCGAACATGAAAGCAAGGATCTTCGTGTTACGCTGGTGCGCCCGAACGGTAAGGTGATTTATGACAACATGAGTTCCGACTATGATCATTTTGCCAACCATGCCAAGCGTGAGGAAATAGCAGAGGCCTTGAAAAACAGGATAGGCTCAAGCGTGGAGCGACAGTCTAAAACCCTGAAGCATGATTATTTCTATGTGGCTTCTTATTTTCCGGAAAGCAAGCTCATCATCCGTACGGCACTACCTTATAATAATGATTTGGCAAAATCGCTGCAGGCTGACCAGCATTTCATCTGGTTTGCCATTGTAGCCGTCATTCTGCTTACCATCGTGCTCTACCGTTTTACGAACCGTCTGGCTAAGAATGTTTCCAAACTGAGCATTTTTGCTTATAAGGCAGACCATAACGAGAGTCTGGAGGTGGAAGATCTCGCCAAGTTCCCTAACGATGAGTTGGGCGAGATTGCTGAGCGCATCATCAAGATGTATAAGCGCATACAGACCACCCGACGTGAACAGGATGTACTGAAGCGTCAGCTTACCCAGAATATCGCTCACGAATTGAAGACTCCTGTAGCAAGTATTCAGGGTTATCTGGAAACGATACTCGACAATCCGCATATCAACGAAGAGATGAAGTCGCAGTTTCTGCAGCGCTGTTATGCCCAGAGCGAGCGTCTCACCTCTCTGCTCCGCGACATCTCTACCCTGAACCGGTTGGATGACGGTTCGGATATGATAGATTTCGAGGCGGTAGACATTACGCAGATGGTGAGTGAAATAGCCCGTGAGACGGCGCTGGAAAGAGAGTCGCACAAGATGACTTTCGAGAATCTTCTTCCCGACCAGCATATTATTGTGAAGGGTAACCGCAGTCTGCTCTATAGTGTGTTCCGCAATCTTACCGACAATGCCATAGCTTATGCCGGCGAAGGGCGTAAGATAACGTTGAGTGCCAAGGAGCAGGGCAACAAGTGGCATTTCATCTTCTGTGATAACGGTCAGGGAGTTCCTGCCGAGCATCTCCCCCGTCTTTTCGAGCGTTTCTATCGGGTAGATAAGGGACGCAGCCGCAAGATGGGTGGCACCGGTTTGGGTCTTGCTATCGTCAAGAATGCCGTTCTCCTGCATGGCGGTACCATTCGGGTAAGCAATCAGCTAGAAGGCGGATTGAAGTTTGAATTTACGCTTAAGAAATAAAAATGTTGTTCTGGATAACGGAGAAAGAACTTAAGCGGTAAATAAAAATACTCAGGGTGGCTGATAAAGATACTTAAGTAGTAAATAATAGGTAAAGAAAGGCAAGGTTTCTGAGAAACTTTTGGATGGAGTTCTACAGAAATCTTGCCTTTCTTGTCTTTTAGAACATTTTTGTTTTCTTTTCGTAAACTTTGCTTAAATCTCTTATTTTCGACCTTTTTCTGCTAAAAATGTAGATTATATTTCTAAATGTTGATAAAAATCAAGAAAAACTACCTTTTTTCTATAAAAATATCGATAAAGTTTGCAATAATTCAATACTTTTTCTTACCTTTGCACCCGTAAAGCAACGAGAGAGGCTTAAAAAATGTAAGAAGAGAAAAAAATATATAAAGTTATAAGAGTTGTTTAATTATTTAGAGAAGATTTTATGGAAAAAAGATTGCTTTTCTTGTTAGTCAATCTCTTCCTTTTTGTGGGGGGGGTATTGGCTCAAACGAAAGTAACAGGTACCGTAGTTTCTCAGGAAGATGGTGAACCTGTCATTGGTGCATCTGTCGTAGTCGCTGGAGCGGCACGTACAGGTACCGTCACCGATATTGACGGTCACTTCTCTTTGGAGGTACCTGCTGGTAAGAAACTTGTAGTTAGCTACGTCGGTATGCAGAGCCAGACCTTGACTCCAGCCGCCAAGATGACTATCCGCCTGAAGGCAGATAGCAAGAGCTTGGGCGAGGTGGTTGTAACGGGTATGCAGAAGATGGATAAGCGTTTGTTTACTGGTGCTACTACAAAAATTTCTGGCGACAAGACAAAGTTGGATGGTGTCGCAGACATCAGTCGTGCCTTGGAAGGTAAAGCGGCCGGTGTGTCTGTGCAGAACGTCTCAGGTACTTTCGGTACAGCTCCAAAGATTCGTGTGCGTGGCGCTACTTCAATTTATGGTAGCTCAAAACCTCTTTGGGTGGTAGATGGTGTTATCATGGAGGACGTAACTGAGGTTGATGCTGATGATTTGTCTTCTGGTAACGCTGAGACCCTTATATCTTCAGCCATAGCAGGTCTGAATGCTGATGATATTGAAAGTTTCCAGATTTTGAAGGATGGTTCTGCTACCTCTATTTATGGTGCACGTGCCATGGCTGGTGTCATCGTTGTTACAACCAAGAAAGGTAAAGCTGGTACAAACCGTATCAACTATACTGGTGAATTCACCATGCGTTTGAAGCCAAGCTACCGCAATTTCAATATCATGAATTCTCAGGATCAGATGGGTGTATATCGTGAGATGTACAACGATGGTTATTTCTCTTTTGAAAAGAGTTATCGTGCTTCTAACAGTGGTGTCTTTGGCAAGATGTATCACCTGATGAATACATATGATTCGAAGACGGGAACTTTTGGATTGCCTAATACTGAAGAGGCGATGAATAGCTATCTCCAGAAGGCTGAATACCAAAATACCGACTGGTTTGACTTACTCTTCAGTAATAGTATCTCCCAGAATCATTCCGTCAGCATGTCTACTGGTACCGATAAGGCTCAGT
>NZ_CDRSSE010000037.1:0-36483 GCF_977051555.1 Segatella sp. | reverse complement strand
AACCTGCTTCCAATGACAATCTGCTTGGATTAATGAAATTTTTAGTGAAAGAAATTTAAAAATGAAATTTGCGGGCTTTGCAAAAAGCCCGCAAATAGGGGCGTTGTGACATTTTTGGACGCTTACGCTTGGTCGCATAAAAATAGAAGGTAGTACTTATACCAATGATTATGTTGTTTTAGCAGCATCAATTATTGACGTGCTTTATGATTTGAGATGTAAGGCTGTTCATGGAGAAATTGAAATAAACACTAATATGTTGAAAATTTATGAACATGCCTTTGCATTACTTAAAATATTGGTTACAGATTTTTATTAAGTTGAATTATGGAAAATAAAATTGATGGACAGGGGATGAGCCTGGCTCAAGTGTTTGAAGATAGGTATGTAATCGATTATTTTCAACGAGAATATAAATGGGAGAAGAAACATATAGAACAGCTCATATATGACTTAGATTTTGCTTTTCATGAGTCTTATAAGAATGGGGACACTATAGACGATGTTCCTGCCTATAAACCATATTTTATGGGACCTTATATTGTTAGTAGGCATCATACCATGTATTCTCTTATTGATGGGCAGCAACGCCTTACGTCGTTAACACTTTTGCTTATATATATAGTGAAGAATTTTCCAGATACTAAAGATGATTTGGATGGTCTAATCTATAAGCGTAGCTTTAGAAAGGAAGCGTATAATCTAAATATAGAAGGACGTGAGCGAGTAATGGACTATCTATATAAAGATATTGACTTTGATAAAACAAATATGAGCGTGTCTGAGTCTAATATCTTAAGTCGCTATACAGATATTGAGGATTTGTTTCCAGAACGTCTGAAAGATGTGGATAGAATTATTTTATTTTCTTATTGGTTGCTAAATAAAGTAGTTTTAGTGCAGATTTTATCTTATTCAGATGATAATGCATATACAATATTTGAGACCATGAATGATAGAGGATTTAATCTAACATCTTCAGAAATGCTAAAAAGTTTGCTTCTCTCTAAGATTAAAGATGCAGAAGTTAGACGTAGATGTGACAAAAAATGGAAAGAGAATATACAACGTCTGATATCTGTAGATAAAGATTGTGAACAAGACTTCTTTAGAGCTTGGCTTAGAGGTCGGTACCTTATGAATGTAAAAGATACCTCTGATGTAGATGCCATAGGTATAGGGTTTCATCGTTGGGTAAAAAACAATATGAAGTTATTTAAATTGACTTCTGATAGTAAAATAGAGAGTTTAATCACAGATGAGTTAAGTTTTTATATAAGTATATTCTTGTCAATTCGAGTTTCCGAAACATCACCAAACGGTTTATATCCGAGTATTTTTGTTCAAAATCCATATGGAGTAGCTTCTTCTTTAGCGTACCCTTTATACTTATCTGTTGTTAATCAATCGGATTTGCAAAAGGATATTCAAAATAAGATAAAACTTGTTTCTAAGGCTTTGGATACGTTCGTTGTTCGTCGAATTCTAACGCATCTATCAGTAGGTCAATCATCTATTAGAGGATTTATGTATCCTTTGATTTTGTCTGTTCGTGGTTTGGGTATCGATGAGTTAAGAGACAATCTTCTTTCTTTTTTGGATAAGTATGTTTTGATGGGGCTGGAACTAAGTCCAGATATTGTTGCACATTATCCGTATAAATTTTTACGTTATTTTCAATATCGTGTAAATTTGTATTTAGAGTCACTCTTGGGGGCTTATCAAGTTACAAGTTATTCTGATTGTCGCCGTTCTGTTCTGGTAGACATGATGGATGGGAATATAACGTTAACAGCAGGTCTTTATCGAACTTGTAATTCTCCAATATATGCAATTGCAATGTTTTTGGGAAATAATTCTACAGATTATCTGAAGCGTTATAGATGTTTGATTGATGAACCAGATAGTGAAGAAAGTGTGATATTGCTGGAAAAGTTAAATTTGCCACAAGGCAAGAAGACGAAGAAGTTACTTGACAGTTTTTTACATTCTCTTTATGATGCATTAGTATTACAGATTTGGAGTATTTAAAAGTTTATTTATGTAACTTGTGAAATCGGAAAGCAGATTTCCTTTAGCTTGATAATTAAGTCTTTTTAAGAGTTGTAACACTCTTTCTGATATGGCTAACAAAGAATAGAAAAAATGATATGGAAAAGATATTAACAATAGTAATTCCTACGTACAATATGCAAGACTATCTTCGCTGATGTCTTGATTCATTGATTGTACCTGAGGAACAAATGCAGCACTTAGAAGTGCTAGTAGTGAATGATGGCAGTAAGGATAATTCTTCTGTTATATGTCACGATTTTCTTGTCCAATTTTACTATTCCTAGATGAAAAGCTTAGAAGATTAGTTTTCAATCTCTTCTCCAATAGATGTAGTTTATATTGCTCACCTATTTCATATTATGTCGTCAAATAAAAATAAAGTTATGTCGAAAAAAATACATACATTCATTTTATATTTGTTTACGTTTACATTGTTACTTGAATGTAATTCTGTTTATATTGTAAATGATCGAAAAGTAAGTCAAGTGGTACTTTTGTCTTCGATATTATTATTATTATGTTTATTAATAAGAAGTAAAATTAAGTTTTCGTTAAAACCCATAGCGCCATTTTGCTGTTTCTTGTATATAGCATGGGCATTAATTATGTACTTTAATGGAACTGGAGATAATGGCTATATATTGAAATTCTTTGGATTTCTTCCTATGGTAACTCTTTATCTTGCTTTTGGAGGATTTGAACGTTATCGAGACTTGCTTCATTGCCTTGAAAATTTAGTGATATTTATATCATGTGTTTCGTTGTTTTTCTATTTGCTTGGCACCGTTTTGCAACTATTACCAAGTACTAATATTGTTTATACAGATTGGAGTGGTACTTTTTTCCCAACATGGTACAATGTTTATTATGAAGCTCAGCCATTTAGAAATTGTGGTATTTATCCCGAAGCTCCTATGTTTAACTATACTTTAGTAATAGCACTTTTGACTGAATATTTTATTATGCATAGGAATAGATGGAAAATAATAATTCTTGCAACTGCAATTTTGACGTCAACATCAACAACAGGTCAGTTTGCGTTATTAGCTTTAGTTTTTACTCATGTTCTAAGAAAATTACATGATGGTAGCTTGTCACGACTACAAACTGCTATTATTTTATTCTTGAGTGTTTTAATTACAATATTATTGATATATGTAGGCAATATTATAATGGAAATGAAAAGTCAAACGTCTTCCTATGATGTAAGATTAGCGGATATAAACACGGCTTTAAACGTGTTTTTTGATAATATTTGGTTAGGAAGTGGATATGGTAAAAATCAATTTGGAAGTAGTAATTCTTTATTCGTATTAATGGCAGATGGTGGATTATTTATGTTGGTAGTATATGGTTACTCTTTACTGATCTGGCCATTAGTTCAAATTGCTAAAAAACAATATAGCTTGGCTATAATGTATCTTTTGTATTCCTGTGTCTTTTCAATCACCATTATCCTTTATACGGAATTATCTTTATTAATAATAGCATATCCTTTGAGCCGGATATTGGAATTAAAGAAGAAAGTTATTTTATTAAAATAGAATACATATTCAAAATAGTACATTTTTGTAAATCAATATTTAATTTTTAACTTATGATTTTATTAAGTATAATTATTCCAACCTATAATATGGAAAAGTATCTAGCTCGATGCTTGAATTCTGTAATAGTGGGTAATGAAAGTCGATGCGACTTTGAGATTTTAGTCATTAATGATGGAAGCAAAGATTGTTCTTTGAAAATTGCAGAGCAATTTAAAGATAAATATCCTAATATAATTCAAGTTATAGATAAGCCAAATGGTAATTATGGTTCGTGTATTAATTGCGGTTTAAAAAGAGCTGTTGGAAAATATTTTCGAATTTTGGATGCTGATGATACATTTTCTAACGTTGCTTTATCAGATTTTTTAGATAAATTGTCACATTCCAACGAGGATATGATTATTTCAAATTTTTTATATAAATATGATTTGACATATCTGCATAACAGAATTGTTCCCCAGAATGTCACTTTTGATAAAACTTATCATTCCTTTGATTTTTCCGTTGATAATTATGAAGTCTTGTCTATGCATGCCGTTACATATAAAACTTCTTTATTGACTGATATTCAATTATTTCTAGATGAGGGAGTAAGTTATACGGACTTGGAGTATGTATATTTTCCGTTGAAATATATTCAATCTTTGAAGTTTATAAATTGTGATTTATACGAATATCATATTGGTCGTGAGGGGCAGACGGTAAATCCAATCAATCAAGTAAAAAGTTATAAAAGTTTGTTGGTTGTATCCAAGCGTCTCGTAGATGATTTTGCATCAGATCACAAAATGACTAATAGTGTCGTACGCAATAATCAAAAGGTTGTAATTAATAAGATAATTTATACCACATTCAAAATCGGTTTAGTATATAGTGAAAAAAACAAGGAAAATAATGAAATACTAAAGACTATATATAAAAGACTAAAAGAAACTGATATTAGTACATTGTGGCTAAAAAAGAAAAAAATAAAACCTTTGGTTTTTATTTGGTCTGTAACAGGGATATATTTAAACTTTTTAAGTGGAAAGCTTAATCATATTTTAGGAAAAGCATGAATATAGTATTAACATTTGATGATTCTTATGTACAACATGCATCTGTTTTGATTGCTTCTGTATGTTCAAATAATAATGGGTTAATCAATTTTTTTATTATTTCTGATTACATTTCAGACCAGAATGTTAAGCATATAAACGAGCTTGTTTATGCATATAAAAATAGTGTGAAGTTTATACTGTTGGACAAACATAGTCTTGAAAAGTTTCCTATTGGTGAAGGAACAGCAAATACTTATGTTTCTCTAGCAACTTATTATCGCCTCTTAATACCGGATTTAATTCCTGTAGAAATTAATAAGGTCATTTATCTTGATTGTGACATTGTTGTAAATGGTGACTTATCTGGTTTGTGGAACTATGATGTTTCTAAAGTTTGCTTGGCCGCATTGGAAGAACAACCATCTTTATGTTTTTCTGGATGTAAGAGATTAAAGTACGACCAGCAATACTCTTATTTTAATGCAGGTGTGCTTTTGTTGAATCTTGAAAACATAAGGAAAAAGTGTACATTTGATGATTTTACGACTTATATAAGAGAACATCATGAGGATATATTGTTTCATGATCAAGATGTGTTGAATAAATTTTTCCATGCTAGTAAAAAGTTCATTCCATTGAAGTATAATGTTATGGATGCTTGCTTGCTTAAAAAGGCTAAAGTCTCCAAACTATATATACATGATATGGAAGATATATATAAACCAATAATTATTCATTATTCTGGGCCGATAAAGCCCTGGTACAAGGAATGTAAAAATCCGTATAAGAGTCTGTATTATCATTATCTTGGTAAAACTTTTTGGAAGAATTATAAACCACTAAACAAATATACATCTCTAAAAGATATTTTGGTATTTCGTTCCAAAAACTTCATAAAGTTTGTGTTCGAATTATTACATGTTCACTATTATTCATACATAAAGATCTAAAGTATATGAGAATAACAATAGATTGTCGAATGTGGGGTAAGAATTTTGGAGGTATTGGTAGATATGTTCAAGAAATCGTTCTTGAGTTATTGAAAAACGAAAAATGGGATTTTACTCTAATTGTAGCAGATGAAAAAGTTCGTAAAGAGATAGTGAAATCTTCTGACAACCAGCCAACTCACCTTTCTCTAATTATTTGCAATGCAAAGATGTTTACGGTATCAGAACAGGTTGAGTTACCTAGAGTGATTCCTATGTGTGATATCTTTTGGTCTCCATATATGAATGTTCCTTTTCTGCCTTGCAAGGCGAAATCTAGAGTGGTAACACTTCACGATGTATTTCATTTGGCTAATCCGCAGTATTATAGCTTTATGAAGAGAGTTATGATAAAGCCATTTTATTATTTCTCTTCCCATAAGAGTGATATGATATTGACGGTTTCTGATTTTTCAAAGAGTGAAATTGCCAGAACTTGTGGGGCGAATATTGCAAATAAAACAGTTGCCGTATATAATGGATGTGATATAGATGTAATGCAAGTGCATGAACCTCTTGTCTCCTTCAAGTATATTCTTTTTGTGGGTAGTGTAAAGCCTCATAAAAACTTAAAAAACGCTCTCTTAGGTTTTTCTCTAATGAAAAATAAAGCCCACAAGTTTGTGATTGTAGGCAAAAAAGAAGGCTTTATTACAGGGGATAATGAGGTATTTGGCATTGTAGATAACTTAAATAAAGATACTGAAAGGGTAATCTTTACTGGTAATATATCTGATGATGAACTCTATTCGTGGTATAAAGGGGCGACAGCATTGGTACAGCCGTCATTTTACGAAGGATTTGGTTTACCTGTTGTTGAGGCAATGAAATTCAATTTGCCTATAGCTTGTTCTGATATCCCTGTATTTAGAGAAATAGGAAAGAACTTTGTTTCCTATTTTAATCCTTATTCTCCTGATTCTATTGCTGAATGTTTAGATAAGGTTGTTCTTATGCCTAAAAAAGATTATCCTCATTGGATTTCTTGGAAAGAAACTGCAAATCAAATAGCAGTTGAGTTTGAAAAGCTGGCATTGAAATAGTTTATGTATAACGATATTCAAATCATAATCATGGCCGGTGGCGTAGGTAGCCGCTTTTGGTCAATGTCAACCCCCGATTATCCAAAGCAGTTCATAGATGTGATGGGTGTCGGCCGTTCCCTCATTCAATTGACAGTAGATAGATTGAAACCAATCTGTCCTGTCGAGAACATGTGGGTAGTGACAAACGAGAAATATATCAGCATCGTCAAGGAGCAAATCCCTGACATGCCAGTAGATAACATATTATCAGAGCCGGAGGCTCGCAATACCGCTCCATGTATTGCTTATGCCTGCTGGAAGATCCAGAAGAAACATCCTGATGCCAACATCGTAGTGACACCATCCGATGCCCTGGTCATCAACACCTCGGAGTATCAGCGAGTGCTCAGCAAGGCATTGAGCTATACAGCCGATAAGAACGCCATCGTTACCATCGGTATCAAGCCAAGCCGCCCTGAAACAGGCTATGGCTATATCGCTGCAGCAGAGCCAACATCCGTAGATGAAATCTATAAGGTAAAGGCTTTCAAGGAAAAGCCAAACCTGGAGACAGCTGAGCAATACCTTGCCGCTGGCAATTACTATTGGAATGCCGGAATCTTCGTATGGAACATTGATACCATCAGTAAGGCAATCCGCACCTTCCAGCCAAACCTTGCCAGCATCATGGATGAGATGGCACCTTCTTTCTATACCGAACAGGAGAAAAAGGTAGTCGGCAAACTCTTCCCAACCTGTGAGAAGATTAGCATTGACTATGCCGTAATGGAGAAGTCGAAGGAAATCTATACCTTGCCAGCTGAGTTCGGCTGGAGCGACTTAGGTAGCTGGGGTAGTCTCCGTACCCTGCTTCCACAAGATGAGAATGGCAATGCCAAGGTGGGTAAGGATATCCGCCTATATGAATGCAAGAACTGCGTGGTTCATGCAGTTGATGAAAGTAAGGTGGTAGTTCAAGGCTTGGATGGCTATATCGTAGCCGAGAAGAATGGACAATTGCTTGTCTGCTCTTTGAAAGAAGAACAGAGAATTAAAGAATTTGGAAAGTAATGTAATGAATTTCAATTAATGATATATGAAAGTTGCAATCGTACAAGAATGGCTTGTCACAGTTGGTGGCTCTGACAAGGTAGTTAAAGCAATTCTGGACGTATTTCCAGATGCTGATATATATACATTGGTGGCTAAGAAAGAGGTATGTGATGAACTTGGTATTCCATGGGAAAAGGTTCATACTTCCTTTATTCAGAAGATGCCTTTGGGAACAAAGAAGCATCGTGCCTATCTTCCTTTGTTTCCTTTTGCCATTGAGCAATTCGATCTGAGAGGATATGATGTTGTTATCTCTTCTTCTCATTGTGTGGCGAAAGGTGTGCTGACCAAGGCTGACCAATTACATATCTGTTATTGTCATAGTCCTATCAGATATTGTTGGGATATGTATAATGAGTATCTGGAAGAATCGCATTTGGATAAGGGATTCAAGAGTTGGTTAGTTCGTCTTATGCTTCATCCTATCCGTCAGTTTGATGCCATTGCAGGAAGTCGTGTGGATTATTATATCAGTAATTCTGATTATGTGGGTCAGCGTATTAGAAAAACATATAGAAGAAAAGCTACGACTATCCATCCTAACATTGATATCTCCAATTTTGAATTATGTAATGATAAACAGGAGTATTATCTAGCTAGTAGTAGATTAGTAGCTTATAAGAAGATTGATACCATCATCGAAGCCTTTAATCAGATGCCTGATAAGAAACTGGTTGTGATAGGTGGTGGTCCAAATCTGGAGGCGTATCGTAAACTGGCTAAGGATAATGTAACCGTGATGGGATATCAGCCATTTGATGTGCTGAAAGACAAGATGCAGCATGCCAAGGCTTTTGTCTTTGCTGCTGATGAGGATTTTGGCATGATTCCTATCGAAGCTCAAAGTTGCGGTACTCCTGTTATTGCATACGGTCATGGTGGTTCGCTAGAGACAGTTAACGGCGGTAAGACCGGATTGTTCTTTAAAGAGCAGACTCTTGAAGCAATAGTTGAAGCCGTAAATAAGTTTGAGGCTATTGGGTCACAACCATTCGCTCCTGCTGATTGTCGTCAATGGGCTGAAGGTTTCTCAGAAGAGAGATTCAAAAGAGAAATCAAGGAGTTCGTTGAAGAGAAATACGAGGAATTTAAGAAGTACGGAATAAATATTGATTAATGAATTATTGTGCAAACGAGAGCAAAACAAGCTTGCTTGATTTTGCTGAGTGCAGCCAATAATCTATTAAACATAGTTTTATGAATTATATTATCACTGGCGGTACCGGCTTCATCGGTACCCATCTTACAAATTTGATTAAGGAGCGTTATCCTAACGCCCAAGTATATAACCTCGACATCGTGAAGCCTGGTACTCCTAATCCGGTAGTAAAGGATTACAAGCCTGCTTTGCGTGATGGTCAGAAGTTGCAGTCTACTTTCATCGAGTATGATATCCGCAAGCCTATCGAGAACTTGCCATTTACTCCTACAGAGGATGATGTCATCTTCAACTTTGCTGCAGTTCATCGTACTCCTGGTCATGAAGATTATGAGTATTTCGAGACTAATATCCGTGGTGCTGAGAATGTGGTGGCGTTTGCGGAGAAGTGGAATATCAAGAAGATTGTGTTTACTTCTAGTATCGCACCATACGGAGCAGCAGAGGAACTGAAGAAGGAAACAACATTGCCTACTCCTAATACTGCATACGGTATCTCTAAGTTGGTGGCAGAGAAGATTCATGAGAAGTGGCAGAATGGAGGAAGTGTCCCACAGATCTCACAGATTAACACAGATGGGGCGGACGTGAAGTCCGCTGTGAATGATAGGCAATTGCTCATTGTTCGTCCTGGTGTGGTATTCGGAAAGGGTGAGAATGGTAACTTTACCAGATTGTATTGGGCTATCCGTAGTCATAAGTTTGCTTACCCTGGCAGAAAGGATACCATCAAGGCTTGTATCTATGTAAAGGAGTTGGTGAGATTCATGCTATGGAAAGTGGAAGAGGGGGTGAACACGAATAACTCGAATAACACGAATGGGGTAGACGTGAAGTCTGCTAAGGGTGTGGAGATTTATAACTGTTGTTTCGAACCTGCTTATACCATTCAGCATATTGTAGAGGCTATGAAGAAGGTAACTGGATTGACTCAGTTTGTGCCTGATATTCCTAACTGGGTTATCATGCCTATGGCTAGAGCTGCCATGCTCCTTGGTTCGCCAATGGGTATCTGTCCTGCGAGAGTGAAGAAGCTCCAGATTTCTACTAATATCTGTGGTGAGAAGTTGAAGAATTGCGGTTATCAGTTTAAGTGGAGCTTTGAGGAAGCGCTGGCTGATTGGTTCGAGGATAATGACAGGAAATATCTGAAATAAGAAATGACAAAAACATCTGCAATCTTTTTGTTCTTAAAATATTGCCTTGGCAAGAAGGTGGATATGAGTATGGTTGTCACCAATTTGGATTGGCGGCAACTATATACCTTCGCATCTAATCAAGCAATTATCGGATTCTGCTTTAATGGTATCAACAGATTGGGACAGGAGTTCCCTGATGAGTTAAAGAAGAATCCGATAGGAAGGGATTTGCTGATGACTTGGATGGGAGCGGCACAACAAATTCATCGACATAACATGAAGGTGAATATGGTGGCAAGCAAACTCTTCTCGATGCTGAGGGAGGATGGATTGAGGTGCTGTGTTCTAAAAGGTCAGGGCAATGCCTTGATGTATCCGAATCCATATTCCCGTACTCCTGGGGATATTGATGTTTGGATAAATGCCAGTAGGGAGAGGATTATGGAGTATGCTCAAAAAAAGTTTGAACTAGGGGATGATATCAGACTGCAGCATTTGGAGACTTCTCTGGATGGTGTTCCGGTTGAGCTGCATTTCTTTCCTTGCTCCATGAATAATATTCTTAATCATGTTAGGTTGCAGAAATGGTTTCGGAGGAATGCGGATTTGCAATGCTCAAATGTTGTTGGGCTGCCCGATGGGGCAGGGGATATTGCTATTCCTACTTCGCCTTTTAATGTGGTGTATCAGTTGTGTCATCTTTATCATCATTTCTTTGATGAGGGGATTGGAATGAGGCAAATCATTGACTACTACTATGTGGTTTGCGACTTTTATAAAGTCTATCAAAATTCTTCGAAAATCACCCCGTCCCTCTTTACCCTTAAAGAAGGAGATTTTTCGAATCACCCCGTCCCTCTTTCCAAAGAGGGCTCCACTTTCTCCCCAAGCCCCTCTTCCTCAGGAAGCGGGGATGTAACCGCACCTTCTCGGTGCTCGGAACCGCTACGCTCTAAGGTTGGCGGACCATCAAAGGTCTCGCCAGATTGTGCGGGATGGGACCGCCTTTCTATAGAGGGAGATAATTCTGCTGGATCTATTGACACTTCTGCTACTGTTGCTCGCTCTTCTTTTGCTGCCGGTTCTTCTGGCTCTACTGATTCTTCTGCCTCTACTGCTTTAGTTGTGGTGCAGAGGGAATTGAAGTATTTGGGATTATGGAAGTTTGCGGGGGCTGTGATGTTTGTGATGAAGGAGGTGCTGGGGATGTCTGAGGATAAGATGATAGCACCGATGGATGAGAAGCGAGGAAAGTTGTTGCTGGCAGAAATTCTGAATGGCGGCAACTTCGGCAGGCACTTTTCCAAGTATGGTGGGTTTACGCATCAGAGTATGGGGAAGAAGTATTTCCTGAAAATATGGAGGAATATGCACTTTGTGAGATATTATCCTGCCGAGGCTCTAAGTGAGCCAATTTTCAGAACTTGGCATTTCTTCTGGAGGCTTAAACACAGGAGGTAATTTTACGGATTCTTCTTTTTCTTGTCCCACAGATCTCACAGATTAACACAGATTTTTGGACCTGTGCGGTCCTGGGTAAGGTCACGCAGATTGCGCAGATGACGCAGATTTCTTCTTTGCTTTTTCTTGTCCCACAGATTTCACGGATTAACACAGATTTTTGGACCTGTGCGGTCCTGGGGGGAAAGGTCACGCAGATTGCGCAGATGACGCAGATTTCTTCTTTGCTTTTTCTTGTCCCACAGATTGCACGGATTACACAGATTTTTGCCCTATGCGGGCTGGGACCGCCGGGGGAGAAGAGAGTTTATAGTTAATAGTTTATAGGTTGCTGTTTATAGTTAATAGTTTACTGTTTAGAGTTAATAGTTTACAGTTGAACTTGTAGTAATTTGATGATAAGTTGCAGATTTCTTTTGATTTTCTTGGTGGTTTCAAGAAAAAAGCGTAACTTTGGCGGCAGAAGTTGAACGTTTAATTGAAATAGAATGGAACAGACTGTATTTAACCCTGCTCAGATGAAGATTCTTCAAATGATGTCTTATATCAAGACTCCACAGGAATTAGATAATCTTGAAAATGTTCTCTCTCAATACTTTGCAAAGAAGGTTGATGAGGGGATTGATGAGTTGTGCGATAATGGAAGTATAACTCTTGATACCATAGAGAGCTGGGGTAATGAACATTTACGTACTTCTGGCAAATGAGAAAGATAGTTCTTGATACTAATTGCTTATTGATGAGCCTTCCAAGGATAAGCCCTTATCGTAAGATTTGGGATGATTTCTTGAAAGGTAAATTGACCTTGTGCGTCACAAATGAAATTATTGAGGAGTATTTAGAAATCATTGAGCAGAAGACTAATGCAAATATTGCTAGTAATGTTGTGTCTGTGATTCTAAATCAAAAGAATGTGGAATTCGTAACACCCTATTATAAGTTGCATCTCATTCAAGCTGATGAGGATGACAACAAATTTGTAGATTGTGCTTTTTCTGCTGGTGCAAGTTGTATAGTGAGTAATGATGCTCACTTTAAAATTCTCAATGAGGTTGAATTTCCTCGCATTTTTGTTGTAAATATAAAAGATTTTGTGGAGTTATTATTGCGGAATCAAGGAAATAATCATCTTAATTAATAGTTTAAGATGTCGTAACTATTGATTATAGCAAGTAGCAGAAGGAGCTCGGTTGGGAGCCATCTTTCCTGTTTGAGGAGGGAATCGAAGAAACGGTGAAATGCTATCTCGAGAACCAGGAATGGATGGATCATGTTACTTCTGGGGAGTATCAGAAGTATTACGAGGAGATGTATAAGGATAGATAATGTCTTTTTTCGAAAACCTACCTTCAATAGTCTTTAAGACCCCTTCGGTTCCCCTCGCAGGGGACAGAAACCTTCCTTACCGTTAAGGAAGGCTCCACCTTTCATCTCGGTCTTCTCTCCTCAGGGAAGAAGAGGGAAACCGCCCTACAGTGCTGTATTTGCCCCACCTGTCCCTCCCCAGCGGGAGGGTCCTTAACTCACTTCCAAGCCCTCGCCCTTTCCAAAAGGGCAAGGGATGTAACCGCCCTCCGGTGCTCAGAACCGCTACGCTTTATGGTTGGCGGGGCATCAAAGCCCTGCGCCATGTTTTGCGGGCTGGGACCGCATGGGGATAACTTTATTTAGTGATATTTTGCTGGTAACTTGCAGATTTTTGGCATTTTCCTTGGTGGTTTCGCAGAAAATGCATAATTTTGCAACATAAGTTTAATCATTTAAAATGAAAGGTTATGGCATTAGAGATAAGAAGTATTCCTGTTTTGACAGGTGAGACTGCTAAACGATTTGTTCGTGAGGCAGAGGAGAATGAACGTAATCCGCAAAGAAAGGCTTTGCGAATGTCATTTGCTGATGTGGAGAAAATATTGGTTCGTTCAACTGCTAATTTGAAAGCGCATGGAGGAAAGAGTCCTTTTGCAAAGTAATTGCTCGCTTTATCGTGTTACGACAAAAAATGAGCTTGATTCTTTCTGTTGTGGCGATGAAGACCTTGATGATTTCTTTCATCAAGAGGCTTGTCTCTATGATGGACAATTATTGGGGAAAACATATTTCTTTGCTACAGAAAGAAGTGGTAGGAATGAAATAGTCTGTGCCTTTACTCTGGCTAACGACAGCATCAAGGCAGCTTTAATTCCAAATGTTTCAAGAAACAAAATACAAAGGAAAATTCCGAATTCCAAAAGAACAAGAAGTTATCCGGCGGTATTGATAGGAAGACTAGGAGTTGCGAAGAATTTTCAAGATACTAATGATGGTATTGGCTCACAAGCAATAGACTATATCATATCTTGGTTTTTGTTACCTGATAATAAGACTGGTTGCCGTTTTATTGTGGTTGATGCCTATAACAAGGAAAATGTATTACGTTTTTATGGAAAGAATGGCTTCAAATTCTTGTACTCAACAGAAGAATTAGAGAAAGAAGCAAATCATATTCCTGAAGATGAACACTTGGAGTCAAGGATGATGTATCTTGACTTGTTGGGCTATATAAGATAAAAGTCTTTACGACCCCTTCGGTTCCCCTTGTAGGGGACAGAAACCTCAGGAAGCGGGGATGTAACCGCCCTTAGTGCTGTTTTTGCCCCACCTGTCCCTCCCCAGCGGGGGGGCCTTACCCTATACCCAAGCCCTAAATCCCTACCATAGGGATTAGGGATGTAACCGCCCTACTCGGTGCTCGGAACCGCTACGCTCTAAGGATGGCGGACCATCAAAGGTCTTCGCCAGGTTGTGCGGGATGGGACCGCCGGGGGAGAGAGAGTTTATAATTTACAATTAATAGTTTATAGTTGGCAGTTTATAGTTTACAGCTTATATCCGGAGAATTTGATGATAAGTTGCAGATTTATTCTGATTTTCTTGGTGGTTTCAAGAAAAAAGCGTAATTTTGGCGGCAAAGTTGAACGTTTTAAAGAAGATAATTATGAATATAGTTGCTTTAAGTAATAGGCTTGCAAGTAAGGTTCCTCATTGGCATGAACTCGAAAAGTTAAGTAAGGAAGATAAGATAGAGGTTATTGCTTTACTTTCCATGTCGATAGCTAATGCTGAGGAAATTAAAACGCCAGCAGATAGGACTAAAGAAATGGTAGAACGTTGCTGTGGTTCATGGGTTGGCGAACAGTCGGCAGAAGATATTATAGCTAATATCAACGAGAGTAAAATGTCAAAGTCAGAACCTGTCAAGTTTGCTTATTGAAGATGCTGACATAGTTATCGGTACTACGGCTATCATAAATAACATGGTTATGGTTACAGAAAACGTTAAGCACATAGGAAGGCTTAATGGTCTTGTTGTTGAAAATTGGATGGAAAATAATTAGCTGTAGGAGTAACCGCCCTACAGTGCTGTATCTGCCCCACCTGTCCCTCCCCTGCGGGAGGGTCCTTAATCCTAAACCAAGCCTTTCCCTTAACCATTAAGAGAAAGGATGTAACCGCCCTCAGTGCTGACTTTTCTACCTCTCCGTCTCTCCTGCAAGGAGAGCTCCACATCCTAACCAAGCCTTCCCTTCTCGAAAAGGGAAGGGTGTAACCACCCTCCGGTGCTCAGAACTGCTACGCTCTAAGGTTGGCGGACCATCAAAGGTCTTCGCCATGTTGTGCGGGCTGGGACCGCCGGAGAGAGAGAGTTTATAATTTACAATTAATAGTTTATAGTTGACAGTTTATAGTTTACAGCTTATATCCGGAGAATTTGATGATAAGTTGCAGATTTCTTTTGATTTTCTTGGTGGTTTCGAAGAAAAAGCGTAACTTTGGCGGCATCTAACATAAAATACAAAGGTATGGAAGAAAATAGATATAAAATGACAGAAGATAATGCTGCGGCTGGTATGGTTGCTGAGCCAACTCCGGTCGTAAGGCCTTCTTTGTCTGTTCAGGAAATGAGACATTGTCTTATGGATGCAATATATTCCTCCAAGGATGTTGATAAATTATATTCCTGCTTGGTTATTCTTAAAGGTAAGCCAGCAACAGCAAAAGAATATCGTAGCAAGTATCGTGCTAAGACGGATGCAGAACTTTCTGCAGAGTTGTCACAATTCCCATCTTGGGATGAAACAGAACATCCTGATTTGTCGAATATTGATTATCGACAGTATAAGCATAAGAAGTCGCCAAGAACAATTAAAGCAATGTCAAAATGGCTGTAACTAGAGTAAATCAAGGAGAAATTGTAGAGGTTCCATTTGAATTGCCTGATGGAAGCATCTTGCCACACCCTGCATTGATTCTTTCAAATGAGTATTTGCAGGATTATGAAGATGGCTTGTTTTATGCAGTGCTGATCTCTACCAAAAATCATTATCCGGAATTCACAATACCAATTGAGGATTCTTGGCTAAACAAGCCTTTAAGTAAAAGCTCATTCTTTGTCACTCATATAATTGACCAGTTTAATGTTGATGAAGTGATGAGACGTAACAATACGTATTTAAAAGCTCGTTACTTTGATTATGTTGTGGATGAGATCATCAAGAATGTAATTGGGGGCAAAGAGGAATAATTGGTTGGGGTACAATGAAGTTTCATTAGATTGATAGATATTGGAGCTTCCCACGGAATTATGTAGACTTTAATTCAAGACTTAGTAGTTCTACTTCATGCTATGGAAGGTGGAAGAGGGGGCGCACACAGATTGCACGGATTACACAGATTTTTGGACCTGTGCGGCCCTGGGGGTAAGGTCACGCAGATTGCGCAGATGACGCAGATTTCTTCTTTGCTTTTTTTGTCCCACAGATCTCACAGATAAACACAGATTTATGCCCTATGCGGGCTGGGACCCCCTGGGGAAAGGGGGAGCCCTGATTAACATCAAAGCCCTCGCCAGAGTAATCTGTAATATATCAATATAAAAAAAGAGTGTGTCATGAATTTATGATACACTCTTTTTTTTATATGTTCAGTCTAATAATACCTTCTCTATCCGTTTGCGATATTTCCGAACAAATCGAATGAGGCATCCCAATCTTTCCAGACAGGCTCTCTGCCTATTTCCTTCAGTCGGGCATTGATAACTTTGGCAGTACGCTCATCGCTTACGGTGAACTGCTCCAATGCTTGCGGATAAGTATGGTAGCCGCCAGGATTTACCTTCGATTCTGCCGACATGGTAGTTACACCGAGTGTTGCCATGTGGTCGCGGATGTAGGCTGGCTCACGGGTAGAGTAGGAGATGTCTACATCGTGGTCGAAGATACGCATGGCGAAAGTAGCCTGTGCCAACTGCTTGTCAGTCATATAGCAGTTTGGATGGAAACCTTCGTTCTGTGCAGGGCGCATACGTGGGAAATTCACGCTGTACTTGGTCTTCCAGTAATGCTTCTGCAGATAGCGCAGGTGGTAAGCCATCATCACTACATCCGTGCGCCACTCCTTCTCCAAGCCGATGAGCACACCCATACCGATGGAATGGACACCTGCCATACCCATGCGGTCGAAACCATCGCAGCGCCACTCAAACTTGCTCTTCATGCCACGTGGATGATAGAGGTTGTAATGTTCGCGGTTGTAGGTCTCCTGGAAACAGATTACGCCGTTCATACCATGGTCGGCGAGGGTCTTGTAATCCTCAGTAGAGAGCGGCATCACTTCTATCTTCACGTTAGAGAAATATTTCTTGGCGATATCGATTGCCTTGGCAAGATAAGGAGTGCCAGCCTTGGCTGGGTTCTCGCCCGTAACGAGAAGGATGTTCTCGAATGGAGCCAACTGCTTGATAGCCTTGTACTCGTTCTCAATCTGCTCTGAGGTGAGGATGGTACGGGCCATCGGATTCTCACGATGGAAACCGCAATACACGCAGGAGTTGGAGCATGAATTGGTGATGTAGAGAGGAATGAACATCGACATGGTCTTGCCGAAGCGCTCCTCGGTATATTTGCGGGAAAGACGTGCCATTACCTCCAGGTATGGCTCGGCTGCCGGTGAAATCAGCGCCATGAAGTCGTTCACATCGCAATGGTCCTTGGCAAGGGCACGGCGCACATCATTATCGGTCATTCGAGCTATGCGCTCCGTGGTCTCCTCCCAACTGATTTTCTTTAATTCGTCTGAAAACATTTTCTTACTTTTTAAACTTTCTCAAATCGTGTGTCAACTTGGCTGCGCAGAAGTTTGGACCACACATGGTGCAGTACTCACCGTCTGTATGACCTGCCTCCTCGAAATACTTCAAGGCAAGCTCTGGGTCGAGTGAGAGGTGGAACTGGTCTCTCCAGCGGAACTCGAAGCGAGCCTTGGAGAGGGCGTTGTCGCGGATGGTTGCACCTGGATGACCCTTTGCCAAGTCGGCTGCATGAGCGGCAATCTTATAGGTTACCACACCTGTGCGCACATCTTCCTTGTTAGGCAAGGCGAGGTGCTCCTTTGGTGTTACATAGCAGAGCATTGCGGTGCCGAGCCATGCTATCTGGGCGCCACCGATGGCTGATGTGATGTGGTCGTAACCTGGAGCGATATCGGTAACCAATGGACCGAGGGTGTAGAATGGTGCCTCGTGACAGTGGTCGAGCTGGCGCTCCATGTTCTCTTTGATCTTCTGCAATGGCACGTGGCCAGGACCCTCGATGAATGCCTGTACGTTCTTGTCCCAGGCACGGGTAATAAGCTCGCCCATGGTATCCAACTCGGCAAACTGGGCTGCATCGTTGGCATCGGCTATACAGCCTGGGCGCAGACCATCACCCAAAGAGAGGGCAACGTCATACTGTGCCACGATGTCGCAGATATCGTCGAAGTGCTCATAGAGGAAACTTTCCTGGTCGTGGTAGAGACACCACTTGCTCATGATACTACCGCCACGGCTCACGATACCGCAGAGACGGCTATCGGCGAGATGCACGTTGTGACGACGGATGCCGGCATGGATGGTGAAGTAGTCAACACCCTGCTCGCACTGCTCGATGAGGGTATCACGGAATACCTCCCAGTTCAGATCTTCTACCTTGCCGTTTACCTTCTCCAAAGCCTGGTAGATAGGCACGGTTCCTACTGGTACAGGACAGTTGCGCACAATCCATTCACGGGTTTCGTGGATGTTGTCGCCGGTAGAGAGGTCCATCAATGTATCGCCTCCCCACTTGCAAGACCATACAGCCTTATCCACCTCTTCCTCGATGCTGGAGGTAGTGGCAGAGTTACCGATGTTGGTATTGATCTTCACGAGGAAGTTGCGGCCGATGATCATCGGTTCGCTCTCCGGGTGATTGATGTTGGCAGGAAGAACGGCACGTCCGCGGGCAATCTCATCGCGCACATACTCAGGGGTGATATGGGTATCGATGCCCAACTCCTGGCAGTTCATGTTCTCGCGGATAGCCACATACTCCATCTCTGGAGTGATGATGCCAGCCTTGGCATAAGCCATCTGGGTGATATGCTTGCCAGCCTGTGCACGGCGAGGCAACTGGATGTGCTCGAAGCGGAGATGGTCGAGGCTATGGTCAGCAAGGCGCTGCTTGCCATACTCGCTGGTAACCTCCTTGAGCAGCTCGGTATCGTTGCGGTCGAGAATCCACTGCTCGCGCATTCTTGGCAAGCCCTTCTTCAGATCTACCTGATAGTTAGGGTCGCTGTAAGGACCGCTGGTATCATAGATATAAACCGGAGCGTTTGGTTCTGTATGTGGAATGCCGCGCTCATCCTTTACAACAGTAGGAGTGAGGTTTACCTTGGTCATTCCAACCTTGATCTGTGGGAAGAGTTTTCCCTGCATATACGCCTTTTCTCTCTGGGCGTAAGCTTTCTTATCGTTTGGCATAATTTTTTAAAGGTAAAAAGGTAAAAGGGTAAAAAGGTAAAAAGAGCGTTCTTGCTTCTTTGCCTTCATCCTTCATGCCTTTGTATTATCTATATTATAATTAGTCGTTGAGAAATGCGGTGAGAGGAGAACTTGCCTCGGCACAATCGCTGATGGCTCCGAGACCTGCCTCGTAAGCACGGCGACCGCATACCACTGCCTCCTTGAATGCCTTAGCCATCTCTACAGGATCACCTGCAACAGCGATAGCTGTGTTAACCAAGCAAGCACTGGCACCCATCTCCATAGCTTCGGCAGCGTGGCTAGGTGCACCGATACCTGCATCTACTACAACTGGAACAGTAGCCTGCTCGATGATGATCTGCAGGAAGTCCTTCATTCTCAATCCCTTGTTGGTACCGATGGGTGCAGCAAGTGGCATCACGGTAGCAGCACCAGCCTCTTCGAGGTGCTTGCAGAGGGTAGGGTCTGCCTGGCAATATGGCAATACCACGAAACCGAGCTTTACCAGTTTCTCGGTAGCCTTCAGCGTCTCGATAGAGTCTGGAAGAAGATAGCGAGGGTCTGGGTGGATTTCGAGCTTGAGCCAGTTGGTTCCGAAAGCCTCTCGAGCCATCTGTGCTGCGAAGACAGCCTCCTCGGCGTTGCGCACGCCACTGGTGTTAGGAAGAAGCTGGATATTTGGGTTCTGCACAATATGAGAGAGCAGGTCGTCCTGCTTGTCTTCGAGTTCGATACGTTTCATAGCAACAGTAACCATTTCTGTTTCTGATGCTTTGATGGCTTCAGCCATGAGGGCATTGTTGTTAAACTTTCCTGTGCCCAAGAAGAGGCGTGAGTTAAACTCTCTGCCTGCGATTACTAATTTTTCCATTGTTTTATTATAGAGTTGTTATTTTTGTTTTCATTTCTGTAGGAAAAGTACTTTTGGGTGGATTTTTTTCCGCAGTATTCTGGGACCGTTATCCTCCGCAGAACGCTTTTACGATAACGATGTCTGCTCCTTCTGCGATGATTGTGTTTTCCCATTCATCACGAGGCACCATTTCGTTACTGATAGCTACTGCAACTCCTGTAGCTGGCAAATCGAGTTCCTGGGCTAACTCCCTGATGGTTTTAGCCTGTGTCTCGGTCTCTTTGTTGTTGATAGTTACTTTCATATTCTGTTCGTTTTATATGATGAATAATCCGTTTGTTTACGCTTTTCTATCGCCCGAAAGCGATGATATGATAATATGTAATCAAACACGGTGAACTTCCAGATGAAAGCCTTAAGAGAAAGAATAAAGCCCCTAATCCCAGTTCAGGTATCGAATTACTCGATATTCCTTAACCGATGGAATAGGGGCTTTATGCGATAAGCGCTATCAAATATCCCTGCGACAGCATTACCTGCATCAGGTTCTATGGGTATCATCTCAGCCGAATCTTTCAGCACCCCGTGATAATTGCTTGCAAAAGTAATGATAATATCGGAAAAACAATAGAATTTCAAAAATATTTATGCTAAATTAACTCAGAATGCACCTTTCGCTTTACTGGTGTTTCTTTCTGCAATCCGGGCATTCGCCTTTGATGACAAAGGAAATAGAGTGAGGGTAAAAGCCTTCGGGCAGCTCGAAACTTGGAATATGGATATCCTCCATACAGAAGGAACGCTGGCAAGATTCGCAGTAGAAATGAATATGCCCGTCGTGATGATCGCAAGCCCCTTTTTCTTCGCAGAGTTCGTAGCAGAGTACGCCTCGCCCATCTTCGAAGGCATGTACCACATCATGTTCCAGAAAGAGGGTAAGGGTACGGAAGATGCTCGACTTGTCCATCGAAACCATCTTTCGTTCCAGATTGCTCAGACTCTGTGGGTTCTGTTCGCCCATCAGGGTCTTCATTACGAGTATGCGGTTGGCGGTTGGTCGGATGCCTTTCGATTCCAGCCTGCTGATAATATCTTGTGAATTCATCTTTGCTTCTTTTTAAAATTAGTACTAACCGGTTGCAAAGATACAAAAAAAAGCGTGTAAGTTACCATACTTACACGCTTTTTCTTTATAATTAACGTAATTACTTTTTTGCTTTCAATCTAGTCAATGCCGCAGCATGAAGGGATTGGAACCCTTATGCGCAAGCACAACCACGGCTTCTGTTCAGAGCCTCACCATACATTTCCATTGCGGTCATGTAATCTGCAAGAATAACCTTCAAGGCTTTCTTGATGTTTGCATAAATTGTTTTCATAATCGTTATCCTTTTTTTAAAATTAATACTCGGCATTTCTGCCATTTCCTTTTGTTCATGAATAATGGTCAATTTTACTTGCCCATCTCCATGTTGTTGTTTACATTCACAGCCTTGGCAATCATAACTGCCACAACTGCAAGAATCATTACTGTCATCATCATAATTTGTTTCCTTTCTTTCTTTGTGGAGCCTCCATGTGAGGTCTCCTGTTTTACATTATCCTTATTACAATCTCACTGTTTTCTGGTGCAAAGGTAATGCCTTTTTCTTGAATATCTGTCACAAAGACATGACAAAATGATGAAAAAGGGGCTTTTTTTGATACACGTCAACTAAACAGCAATGGCGGCTTGATATACGTCAAGCCGCCATGTTGCCATATTGAGAAATGTGTCATATTTCTTATGTTTCTTTGGATTTCTGGTGCTAGATCAGTTCCAGAATCTTGTCGAGAATCTTTTCTACGGTAGAAGAATCGGTTGCTTCATCGAGCTTCTGGTTGATTTTCTCTTCCAGTTTCTTGCTTACCTTGTCGGCAGCCTTATCCATGGCCTGGTTTGCCTTGTCTTCCAGTTTCTTCTGTACAGAAGCGCCCAGTCCGTCTTCTTCTGAACCATCGTTGTTATCGCTTACAGAAGGAGTCTCATCGGTTGATGAACTGGTGGTTTCTTCTATCTGCAGATTGTCGGCACCTTCCAGCGCCTTCACCATGTCGTCTGCATTCATCGTGTAAACGCTGCCAAGAATACCGAAACTTACGGTGTGCTGTTTGCCATTAAACTCCACGGTTCCCTTAGAGCATACGATATAGTTGTGGTATTCGAAGAGCTGGTTCATCACTTCATCGATAGCGCTTCCTGCCATCATTTTGGCGATGGAACGGATGCTTTGGGTGAAGAAATTGTTGTCGCTGGTTTCTGTTGCCTTGTCGATGGCTTTGGCAGCCTCGGTCTTTACCTTTTCTTTATGAGCATCAGGTCCTGGATTGGTTATGGCGAAAACCAGGAAGAGAAGTACGATAAGACCTAAGATGATTTTCCAAAGAGTCTTGCTCGATTTTTTCTTTTCCGGTTCCTGTCTGTAGCCCTGGTTCATGGCAGCGCCGTGTTGGAAGCCTTGCTGGTAAGCCTCCTGCTGTGCCTGCTGGAAATTCTGCTGGTTTGCAGCCTGGAAGTTTGCTGCTTCTGGTCCGTTGTTACCGGCTGCATCTGCTGATGTTCCTTCTGCATCTTCTTTGTTGGCTGCATTAGCCTTGATTGCTTCAACGGTTTCGAGAACCGTCTTCAGTTCTGCTATTTTCCAAGCAGGAGTCCAGTCTTTCATGCCTTGTGCCCAAACAAGAGTCTCGGGTGTGATAGCCTTCTGAACGAGTTGCTCCAGACTGAATGGACCCGCTTGCTGTCCGTTATTCTCAATGATAAAATATTCCATCATGTATTCTTTTATATAATCTTTTTCTTAAAAGCCCATACAGAGCTTCTTTCACTCTTCATTGCTTATTAGTGTGTAGCCTTCCACCAAGCCGTTTTCTCTCTTCCCTTGATAGCTACGCTGTGCTGGCTAGGATCGGAGATAGAAAGACCGCAATAATTTTTCACTTTAAAGGTTGTACCTCTATAACTCTTTAACGCTGTATAAGCCTGTTCGGTATGAGCAGCAGCTTTGATAGTGAGTTTCATCTGTGAAGTATATTTGTCTTTCAGAGAGCCGCTCGGAACAAGACTGTCTACGTATACACTCATGTCGTAGAAGAGGTTGGGAGAGAAACCATCCAGAGGCTGTATGGAATCGAGCGGAACGGATGATGAGAGGGTATATTTGCTATTGATTTCCTTCATCACACTAGCTAGATTATCCATCTGACGGCAGTCTATGGCCGCCATGTTGCAGAATGGATCGCTACTATTCTTATAGAAATTGACTACTCCGTTGACAAATCCTGAATAGTTAGGTGCTGAATTGTTAAGATAGCTCCATACGGTTTTGTATGGAACGCCGGCTCCCATTATTTCGCTACTAGAACTGATCATGAAATTAGTGACGTCTTTCAGTTCGTATGCAGTCTCTACATTGCCCATATAGCATGCATCGAAAAGGATGTACTGCATCTTGGTGCCGCTGAGTTTGATTCCTTCGGCTAGGGTAGGAACGTCGAGAGCGTTTTCTTCTAAACTCACGCTTCCGAAGAAACGGGTGACAGGTTTGTTGGGATCGGCACCAAACTGTATTCCGCTGAAATTGTCGGTAGCAGTAGGGTAGCTGGTGCTTCCTTTCTGGGTAAAACCGGCATTCGGTCTTGCCATATAAGGATACTTAACCCAGTCGCTGCTATAGGTCCATCCGCAGCCATGAGCTCCAATGATGAGTGAATAGTTCAAGGCTTCAGCACGGCGTTTCACCTCATTCAGAATTTCTGCAAATCCTTCAGCAGTAGTATATGTTGCTTCATCGTAAGTCTTCAACGTGTCGCGGATTACGGCTTTCTTATTGCTGTCATACTGAAGATCAATGAGATAGCTCTTCTTGTAATTCTGGCTCATGAAGACCATTACACGCGAATTGTTCAATCCCTTCTTGGCAACAATACCTTCGCAGATACTGTCAACGTTGTGTTCCAAATAACTTGTGAGACCGGAAGTGTTGGTTCCACCCGTCCAAGGATAGAAGACGAAGATAGTCTGCTTATTGACGCTCTCTACATCAATAGCTTCATCGCCACAACTGGTGAAAGTTGTAGCAAGAGATAGCGTACATATAAATAAGGTGAAAAGCTTCTTGATCATAATTAAAAATGTTGAGTGTTGAATGTTGAGTTGCAATCTTGCTAACGAATCAGCTTGACTAATTCAACATTCTACACTCAACATTCAACATTAAATATAATACTATTATTTCTTCTTGAGTTCCTCGATAGTTGCCTTGAGGGCAGCAATCTTCTCAACAGAGTCGCTTTCCTTCTTGCGCTCGAGGGCAACAACCTTCTCTGGAGCGTGAGCCACGAAGTTCTCATTGCTGAGCTTCTTGCGTACACCCATCAGGAAGCCTTCCAGGTGCTTGAGCTGAGCCTCTGCCTTCTCAATCTCGGCAGCTACGTCGATGAGGTCGCCCAATGGTACGGCAAACTCGTCGGTACCTACCATGAAGCTGGATGCATCGGCACTCTTCTCAGCGATGACCTCAATCTTGTCGAGGTTGGCCATCTTCAAGGTTACGTCGTTGTAAGCCTCGAAATCGTTCTTGCCTACTACCTGTAGAGACAACTGCTCCTTCTGGGCAATGTTCTTCTGGTTGCGAACGGTACGAACACCGGCAATAATCTGCTTCACTGCCTCGATATCGGCTGCCAACTTCTGCTCCTCGGCTGTAGGTGCAGGAATCTCTAGCTTCTCGCGCATGATACTCTCGCCATCCTTGCGGTCGTAGATATGCTGCCACAGCTCCTCGGTGATGAATGGCATGAATGGATGCAACATCTTCAGGAGGGCATCGAAGAAGCGGAGGGTAGCGTCGTAGCTCTTCTGGTCGATAGGCTGGCCGTAAGCTGGCTTTACCATCTCCAGGTACCAAGATGAGAACTCATCCCAGAACAGCTTATAGACAGTCATCAATGCCTCAGAGATACGGTAGTCCTTAAACTGCTTCTGCATCTCCTCGTTCACCTCCTTGAGCTTGGCATCAAACCACTTCACGGCGATTTCTGCACTCTTAGGCTGCTCGATATCTGCAGTCTCCCAACCCTTGACGAGGCGGAAGGCATTCCAGATCTTATTGTTGAAGTTACGTCCCTGCTCGCAAAGACTCTCGTCGAAGAGGATGTCGTTGCCCGCTGGAGCGCTGAGCATCATACCCATACGAACGCCGTCGGCACCAAACTTGTCGATCAAATCCAATGGGTCTGGTGAGTTACCGAGACTCTTGCTCATCTTGCGGCCGAGCTTATCGCGAACGATACCTGTGAAATATACGTGCTTGAATGGCATCTTGCCACGATACTCGTAGCCAGCCATAATCATACGTGCTACCCAGAAGAAGATGATATCCGGACCTGTTACGAGGTCGGAAGTAGGGTAGTAGTAGTTAATCTCCTCGTTGTCAGGATTCTCGATGCCATCGAACAGAGAGATAGGCCACAACCATGAAGAGAACCAGGTGTCGAGGCAGTCGCTCTCCTGCTCAAGATTCTCAGCCTTGATGCTGGCATTCTTTTCCTGAGCGAGCTTCAGAGCCTCCTCTGCAGTCTCTGCTACCACGAAATCCTTCTTGCCGGCATTGTCGAAGTAGTAAGCTGGGATGCGGTGACCCCACCAGAGCTGGCGACTGATACACCAGTCCTTGATGTTCTCCAACCAGTGGCGATAGGTGTTCTTATACTTCTTAGGGTAGAACTCGATGTCGTCGTCCATCACAGGAGGGAGGGCGATGTCAGCAAAGTGCTGCATCTTGAGGAACCACTGTGTAGAGAGCTTTGGCTCGATAGGCACATTGGTACGCTCAGAGAAGCCCACCTTATTATTATAGTCCTCAATCTTCTCCATCAGACCGGCGTTCTGAAGGTCGATGGAAATCTGCTTGCGCACATCCATACGGTCCATACCTACATAGAGACCTGCTGCCTCGCTGATGGTACCGTTATCGTTGAAGATGTCGATGGTTTCCAAACCGTGCTTCAAACCGAGGGCGTGGTCGTTGATATCGTGAGCTGGAGTTACCTTCAAACAACCAGTACCGAACTCGATATCTACGTATGTATCCTCGATGACAGGAATCTCGCGGTTTACGAGAGGCACGATGACGTGCTTGCCCTTCAACCAGGTATTCTTCTTATCCTCAGGGTTGATACACATGGCAGAGTCGCCCATGATGGTCTCAGGACGGGTTGTTGCTACTACAGCATAGTAACCCTTCTCATCCTTGTGCATCACGTTCTCCTCATCCACCTGCTGGCAGTCCTGCTCTACTATATAATACTTCAGATGGTAGAGCTTAGAGTGCTCGTCCTTATAGATTACCTCCTCGTCAGAGAGCGCAGTCTGAGCCTTAGGGTCCCAGTTAACCATGCGCACGCCACGATAGATGAGACCTTTCTTGTAAAGGTCGCAGAATACGTGGATGACGGCACGAGAGCGAGTCTCGTCCATGGTGAATGCTGTGCGATCCCAATCGCAGCTGGCACCGAGTTTGCGGAGCTGCTTGAGGATGATGCCACCGTGCTCGTGAGTCCAGTCCCAAGCGTGCTTGAGGAACTCATCGCGGGTAAGGTCGGTCTTCTTGATGCCCTGCTGGGCGAGGCGGTTTACCACCTTTGCCTCGGTAGCGATACTGGCATGGTCAGTACCTGGCACCCAGCATGCGTTCTTGCCCTCCATGCGTGCACGGCGAACGAGAATATCCTGGATAGTATTGTTGAGCATGTGTCCCATGTGGAGCACACCCGTTACGTTTGGTGGAGGGATAACCACTGTATAAGGTTCACGACCATCTGGCTTAGAGCTGAAAAGCTTGTTGTCGAGCCAGTACTGATACCATTTACTTTCCACTGCTTGTGGATCGTATTTACTTGCTAATTCCATTGTTTCTATCTAATTTTTATTCTTTTTCTTTCTTTTTCCTTAAAAAACGGTGCAAAGATACGAATTTTTGGGCGAAAAACATTATCTTTGCATCAAAATTATTAATTTTTGCACAAAACGATGGTTAGTAATGCAGTAAAAGAAGTAACGGAACAAGATAGGAGAAAAATGCTAGCCAGTTTTCTCTATGATATGGCGAAGCTGATGTTTGGCAGCGTTGCCGTGGGAGGTTTGTCGCCTCTGGTAATTGGAGGTGATTTCGGTTGGCTTAATATAGTGTGTTTTTTTGTTGGTTCAATATGCGGGTTCTTACTTGGATATAGTGCCAATGATTTGTTGAAGTATAAAAAGTCATAGTTATGGAAGCATATTTGTTTTTTAATGTAATGATGTTTGTGTTTGCATTGTCTTTTGCCATTTTTCTCAATACGAAGGCAGGCAAGAAATGGAAAGATAATCTTTAATGTGAGGTTACAATTATGCATACAAAAGAAGAAAAGTTAGCGGCGTTCAGCCGCTTGCTGGATGTACAGGACCGTTTGCGCCTGCAGTGTCCATGGGATAAGAAGCAGACATTCGAGAGTCTTCGTCCGAATACGATAGAGGAGACTTTCGAACTTTGTGATGCCTTGATGAAGCGCGATTACAAAGATATCAAGAAGGAGTTGGGCGATGTGCTGGAGCACGTGATGTTCTATAGCATTATCGGTCGTGAAGACGGCGAGTTCGATATTTGTGATGTTTGTAATCAGGAAGCTGACAAACTGATGTTCCGCCATCCTTTCATCAATTGGAAGGAGGAAGGAAACTGGACGGTTTCGAATCCGGATATGTTCATCAATGATGAAGGACAGGTTGTTTATAAGGAGTCAGATGCAGGGAATGGAGAGACTGGAACTGCCAGTTCGGAAGAAACCCTGGCTCTTGGCGCTAGCAAGCCGAAAACAGCGACTTCTGTTGAGAAAACCTGGGAACAGATCAAGCAGCAGGAGAAGGATGGAAATGAACGGGTGTTGAGCGGTGTACCTAATTCTCTCCCGTCTCTTATCAAGGCTTATCGCATTCAGGACAAGGCTAGAAATGTAGGCTTCGACTGGAAAGAAAAAGAAGATGTGTGGGACAAAGTACAGGAAGAATTGGAAGAACTCAAGGTGGAACTGGCTAAAGGCGATAAGGAGAATTCTACCCGGGAATTGGGCGATTTCATCTTCTCTGTAATCAATGCAGCACGTCTCTATAAACTCAATCCTGATAATGCGCTGGAGAAAACCAACCAGAAGTTTATCCGTCGCTTCAATTATGTTGAAGATCATAGCTTGAAACAAGGTAAGAACTTGAAAGATATGAGTTTAGAAGAAATGGATAAACTATGGGATGAAGCAAAACTTCAGGAGAAAAAGAATGATAAATAACGGTGAATCAGATAATCTTATCGACTCATCAACATAATAATAAAAACTAAAGAGTTATGAAGAAATTAGTTTATGTAACAATAGCTTTGGTGGCGCTTTTCGCAGCCAACAGTTGTAAGAACAAAAATAATGTTCCTGTTATCAGTGCAACCGATTCTGTAGAGGTAGAAGATGCGATGAACGATTCTACCATCTATGGTGTATGCGGTGAGGGAACCTCTATGCATAATCTGGAGCTGATTTCTGATGATGGTGACACCCTTTCGGTGTTTATTGACGATGAGAATCCTGATGTTGTTCAGGGAGGATTGCTGGCTGGCGACCGTATTGCTCTTATCGGTTATAAGGCTGCGGATGGAGAGATGATGGCCCAGAAGATTATCAACCTGACTTCCCTTTTGGGTAAATGGACTTCTCTGGATAAGAATTTTGACATTCTGGAAGGTGGAGAGGTGAAGAACAATGTGAAAGCAGAAACTAATCCTTGGACTAGTTGGAAGATTCTCAATGGTAAACTCTTGCTGAATAAGGATACTTTTGCTATTGACAAGTTGGGTTCTGACAGTCTTATGTTGGAGAATACTCAGGGCATCTTTGTTTTCAAGCGCCAGGAGTAACGTCATCATGTTGAATCTGTAATTTATGATTTAGTTTTGGAACCATTTAAAGTACATATTTTGGGGTGTGGCAGTGCTTTGCCCACACTTAAGCATAGTGCCTCGGCTCAGATTGTTGAGATGCGGGGCAAATGCTTTATGGTGGATTGTGGAGAGGGTGCCCAGATGCAGTTCCGTCGCACTCATGTTCACTTTGCTAAGATAAATGCAATCTTTATTTCGCATCTTCATGGTGACCATTGCTTTGGCTTGCTGGGACTTCTTTCTACCTTTGGTATGCTGGGTAGAACGGCTAAGCTAAAAGTTTATGCGCCTGAAAGTTACGGAGATTTGTTTAAGCGCCAGATTGATTTCTTTATGCAGGGAATGGAATATGAAATAGATTTTGTTCCTGTAGATACAGAAAAGTCGCAAGTGGTTTATGAAGATCATTCTGTAACTGTAGAAACCGTTCCTCTCCAGCATCGTGTGCCTTGTTGTGGTTACATCTTCAGAGAGAAACCGACATTGCCTCATATCCGTCGTGATATGATAGATTATTACGAGATTCCTGTAAGCCAGATCAATAACATCAAGAATGGAGCTGACTGGACTACGAAGGAGGGTGACGTAATACCTAATGCCAGATTGGTAATGCCTGCCGCTTGTCCTCGCAGTTATGCTTATTGCAGTGATACCCGCTTTGTTCCCAACTTGGCAGAAAAGGTAAAGGGGGTTACGGTGCTTTATCATGAGAGTACCTATACTTCGGAGAATGAGGACAGGGCTAAACTCTATTATCACAGCACGGCTCGACAGGCTGCTACTATCGCCAGAAATGCGGGAGTAGGCAAACTTCTTTTGGGACATTATAGTGCAAGATATAATAATGAAGAGGTTTTGTTGAATGAAGCTAAAGAGGTGTTTGCAGAAAGTTATCTTACTCAGGAAGGTAAGGTATTCTCTATAGAATAATGTAAAAATATAAAAAAAGTGCCTTGCATCAAAAAAAAGTTCATTTTTGATGCAAGGTTTTCTCTTTATATCGTTTAATCATTAAAAAGGATTTGAAATTGGAATCGGAAAAGGAACTCTTATACGACATCAATAGCGGCAGTCGGGCAGCCATGCACAGATTGTACGAACGCTATGTGGGGTATGCCATGGCCGTAGCGCTGAGGTATGTCCCTGTGCGCGATGATGCTGAAGATGTAGTGCAAGACAGTTTTATAAAAGTCTTTTCCGGTATTTCTAAATTTGAATATCGGGGTGAGGGCGCTCTCCGGGCTTGGCTCTTGCGGATAGTGACAAATGAAGCTGTCAACTTTGTAAGGCAGCAAAAGCGCTTCACTATCATGGACGAAGTTCCCGATGATATTGAGGATGAAGAGCCTGAAGTAGAAAGAGTTCCGCCTGCAGAACTGACAAGGATGATAGGAGAATTGCCTGATGGTTACAGACTGGTTCTTAACATGTTTGTTTTTGAACAGAAAAGTCATAAAGAAATAGCACAGCTGTTAGGCATCAAGGAAAGTAGTTCTGCTTCACAATATTTGCGGGCGAAAAAGCTGTTAGGCAAAAAGGTAAAAGATTATCTGAGCCAGGCAGATTGTAATGATAATAAAGAGTTGAATCATATAAACGAGAAAAGTAATGAGTAACGATTGGACAAATAAACTTCGAAATCAGTTGGCAGACTACCAAGAGCCTGTCAGCCACGACTTGTGGGCTGAGATAGAACAATCGCTTGCTCAGTCTAAAAAGGTTGGTGATGAGGAAACTGATGTAAAAAAGAGATCACAGGCTCGTTATGTTGTCTTGAAAAGATGGTCAGTAGCTGCAGCTATTGCTTTATTGGGAGTAGGAGGCAGTTATGTTTATCTGCATGATGATGAACCGGAACAGGCAAACTTGGCTGTTCAGAGTCCTTTCTCTAAAGTTGCAGGTTCTGATAGAACTTCTTTTGTTCGTGCAGAAGCGCAATTGGCAGGAAGTAAAAATGCAATCTTGCTTGCTGAAAACATTGAATCTGCACATCAGTCGAATCACCACTTAGTAGGGCGTCAATTGAACAATAGAAGATCTTCAGTATCTTCTCTAGATAGGATTGTTGCTGAGGATCATGATAACGAAATAATGCTTGCAGCAGAGGTAGAAATGCCAGAACGGCCTGTTGATGCAGAGGCAAATGATCAGGAATTATCTGTTTTGCAAAAGCAAAATGAGGATTCAGAAAGACAGATGGCTGCTTCTTCAAATGCAACCAAACCGTTAGAAGCAGATGATAGGCAGAAACTTTATGCTGGCAGGGTGTACGATGATCATTTTGAACGCAGTTATAAAGACAAGTATGAACAGACTTGGACCATGAACCTGTATGCAGAAAATGTAAGTCTGGGTACTGGCAGCGATGGAATGTCAAACGGCATGTATGCGTCTTCTGATCCTCTTGCTGGTGGCGGCTTTGCTGATCATGGTGTTTTCCTGGCTGCTGCTTCTCCTTTAAGATATGCAATACCGAAATATGTTGAAGCGAAACATCATGCTCCTTTGGCTATAGGTGCTCAGGTTGGCATCGGACTTGCGCCTCGTTTGTCTTTGAGTACCGGTGTCGTTTATACGCGTGTTGCTTCTGATTTCAAATCTTATGGTGTTTCAGATTTTGATACACATCAGGTTTTGCATTATGTGGGTGTTCCACTTGGTTTAAACTATGAGGTTTGGAGCACGGGTGGCTTTCATGCGTACGTAATGGCGGGTGGAGAAGCCGATTTCAACGTAAAGAATGATACTAAGGTTTCTGGTCATAAAGAGGACGTGAAACGTGATGGCGTTCAGTTCTCGGGTAAGGCTTCGCTTGGCGCACAGTATGATGTTACACCACAAGTGGGCTTCTATATTGAGCCAGGTGCAAAATATTATTTTGATAATGGCAGCGAAATAGAAAATACGTTTAAAGATAAGAAGTGGAATTTTAATCTCCAGTTCGGACTTCGTATTAATCTGAAATAGTGTTTGAGTCCAATTATTAATAAATATATGTACGAACTACATTTCATTTTATAACATTACATACGAGAAAAGGAAAGGGCAGTCTGCGTGATGCATGGCTGCCCTTTATTGTTTCCCGTTTTCTTATTTCTTATTTATTCAATAATTTTTCGCTCATATTGAGAGCGGCCTTTCTACCGTCTCCCATGGCAAGAATTACTGTGGCTCCTCCTCGTACGATATCGCCGCCAGCGTAGATTTCTTCGATGGAACTCTGCATCTGGTCGTTTACGGCAATGGTGTTCTTTCGGCCGAGTTCCAATCCCTCGATACTCTGTGGAACGAGTGGATTAGGACTTACTCCTACGGCAACAATTACCTGGTCGCACTCCAGCGTGATGGTCTCTCCTGTAGCTTCTGGACGACGACGGCCGCTGGCATCAGGTTCGCCAAGCTTCATCACATCGAGAACTACAGCCTTTACTGCGCCCTTATCGTCTGCCTCATATTCTTTAGGATTGTGCAATGTAAAGAAGTTGATACCTTCTTCCTTGGCATGCTTCACCTCTTCGAGTCGGGCAGGCATTTCAGCCTCCGAACGGCGATATACCAAGGTTACGTCTGCTCCGAGTCGTTTTGCAGTACGGCAACTGTCCATAGCTGTATTTCCGCCGCCTACAACAACCACCTTCTTACCCAAGTTGATAGGGGTGTCGCTATGAGGATTGGCTGCATCCATCAGGTTTACACGGGTAAGATATTCGTTAGAAGACATGATGTTCAAGGCATTCTCTCCTGGAATGTTCATGAAGTTTGGCAGACCCGCACCTGAACCAACGAAGATTCCCTTGAATCCTTGTTCTTCCAGGTCTTTTACGGAAATGGTCTTGCCGACGATGCAGTCTGTAATGAACTTTACGCCCATCTTCTGAAGATTCTCAATCTCTACATCTACGATAGCATTAGGCAAACGGAATTCAGGAATACCATATTTCAATACACCGCCAATCTCGTGCAAAGCCTCAAAGACGGTAACGTCGAATCCCTTCTTTGCCATATCGCCTGCAAAACTCAATCCGGAAGGTCCTGAACCAACTACGGCTATCTTGATGCCATTAGGTTCATCGCACTTTGGTACAGAGATGTTTCCACTCTGGCGTTCGTAATCGGCAGCAAAACGCTCCAGATATCCGATAGCTACAGCAGGCTCGTTCATCTTGAGATGTACGCACTTGCTTTCGCATTGCTTTTCCTGTGGGCAAACTCTTCCGCAAACGGCAGGTAGGGCAGAGGTGTTCTTTAAAACCTTGGCTGCGGCTAGGAACTGGCCTCGCTCAATATTCTTGATAAAGGAAGGAATGTTGATGCTTACAGGACAACCTTCCATACAGGTAGGCTTAGGACAGTCGAGACAGCGCTTGGCTTCGGTCAAAGCCATTTCCTTGGTTAAACCGATATTTACCTCTTCCGTACGGGTTGTGGCACGATAAAGAGGATCGAGTTCTGGCATCTTTACGCGCCCTATAGCTGTGCGTTCTTTTGCTTTCATCGAAGCGCGTAACTCCTTGCGCCACTCTGCGTTACGGTCGGTCAACTCTTCGATGCTCGCATCTGTAGGTTCTACGTCCATGGTTACATCCGTAGTTTCTTTCTTCTTTTCTGCGTCTACAGTTGCAAGGTGCTCTTCGAAGTGTTCCATCTCCTCGCGCTCAACATCCTTGAAAGTGCCCATGCGCTTGAACATCTCATCCCAGTCTACCTGGGCGCCGTCAAATTCAGGACCGTCGATGCAGACAAACTTAGTCTTGCCACCGATGGTCAGACGGCAGGCACCGCACATACCGGTTCCATCCACCATGATGGTATTGAGCGAAACGTCTGTGGAAAGATTATATTTCTGGGTCAGGAGACAGCAGAACTTCATCATGATAGGAGGACCGATGGCGAAAACCTTATCGATATGCTCCTGATTGATAAACTTCTCGATTCCTACGGTTACAACACCCTTCTCGCCGTAGCTTCCGTCATCGGTCATGATGATGAGCTCATCGCTAGATGCACGCACTTCATCTTCCATAATCACGAGGTCTTTGTTCCTACCCGCAATTACGGAAAGGACTCTGTTTCCTGCGGCTTTCAGTGCCTTGATGATAGGGAGCATAGGAGCTACGCCTACACCACCTCCGGCACAAATGACAGTTCCGAAGTTCTCGATATGTGTAGGATTTCCAAGTGGTCCCACCACATCGTGAATTTCATCGCCTTCATTCAATGCACAGAGTTTGGTAGATGAAAGACCTACCTTCTGCACAACCAGTGTGATGGTTCCTTTCTCTATGTCAGCATCAGCGATGGTCAGAGGCATACGCTCGCTGTTGTTGTCTACACGGATGATAACAAAGTTACCTGCCTTTCGGCTCTTGGCAATAAGTGGTGCTTCTACATCGAAGCGGAATACTTTCTCTGAGTATGGTACTTTCTTGATAATCTTGTTCATGGGCTATTAAATTTCTTAATGCTGATATATTAATATTTCTGGTTAGCAGTTTAGAGTTTGCTTCATGGTACATAAAATGCAAAAGGATAACATCGGCTACCTTTGTGGCAGTCGAAGTTATCCTCGTACAATATATGTTATTTTTGTTTTTCGAATGTTTTGTATAATCGAGAAAAACAGGATGTCTTACCGATACTTCAAATTAATCGAAATTTTTGTCATCAAGCATCTCGAAACCACAGTATGGAACCAATACCTTAGGTACGCGGATTCCTTCTGGGGTCTGATTGTTCTCCAAGATGGTTGCTACGATACGTGGCAAGGCAAGAGCAGAACCATTCAAAGTGTGGCAAAGCTCAATCTTCTTGTCATCTGTATGGCGATAGCGGCAGTGGAGACGGTTAGCCTGGTAGCTCTCGAAGTTAGATACTGATGAAACTTCCAACCAGCGTCCCTGTGCAGCACTCCATGTTTCGAAGTCGTAGCAGATAGAAGAGGTGAAACTCATATCACCACCGCAGAGACGGAGGATGTGGTATGGCAACTCCAGCTTCTTCAAAAGACCCTCAACATGGTCGAGCATCTCGTTCAAACTCTCGTAAGAGTGACCTGGCTTATCGATGCGAACAATCTCTACCTTGTCAAACTGGTGCAAGCGGTTCAAGCCGCGAACATCCTTACCATAGCTACCTGCTTCACGACGGAAACAAGCTGAGTAAGCACAACGCTTGATAGGGAGATCTTTCTCATCGAGAATAACATCGCGGAAGATGTTGGTAACTGGAACCTCAGCAGTAGGGATGAGGAAGAGATTATCCAGATTAGCATGATACATCTGGCCTTCCTTGTCTGGCAACTGACCGGTACCACGACCAGAGTCCTCGTTTACTACGTAAGGAGGCTGAATCTCCAGATATCCGCTCTTGCGAGCCTCATCGAGGAAGAATGCCTCAAGCGCACGCTGGAAACGAGCCATCTTGCCGATATATACAGGGAAACCTGCGCCAGTAATCTTAACGCCGAGGTCGAAGTCTACAAGATTGTATTTCTTCAAGAGATCCCAATGGCAGAGAGCATCCTCGCCGAGGTTTGGCTTTTCGCCGCCTTCTTTCACGACAACGTTGTCGGCTGCGTCTTTACCTTCAGGAACCTGCTCGCAAGGGATGTTAGGAATTTCGAGCAACTGGTTTGTCATATCGTTCTGTGCTTTCTCCATGATCTCTTCAAGAGCCTTGGCGTCTGCCTTGAGCATAGCTACCTGAGCCTTTGCGCTCTCAGCTTCCTCTTTCTTACCTTCCTTCATAAGGGCACCAATCTGCTTAGCAAACTGGTTAGCCTGCTGCTTGTTGTTATCCAACTTCTGCTGAGCTTCACGACGAATCTTGTCGTACTCCAAAACTTTCTCTACGGCCTCACGAGCATTTGGGAAATGCTTTTTTTCGAGACCTTTAACTACACGTTCAGTTTCTTCACTGATGAGTTTAAGTGTAAGCATAATATTTCTTTTTTATATTAATTTTCCTATTTGAAGGCAAAAGTACAAAAAATATTTGTGATAGCGCAAGATTTTGGCAACTTTTTTGCCGAGAAGGGTAGAATTAAAGTTTTTTCGTGGTTTTATGGGGTTAAGGAGCTTAGAAAGGGGTGTGGTGTAATCCGTGTAATCCGTGCCTAAAAACTGCAAAGGAAGTCCCAAGCATTGTGTATAAACGAAGAAAGCCTGCTCTAGGTATGAGCAGGCTTCTATGTTGTTTGTTTGGAATAGTTTTTTCTAAAACTTTAAAATTTAAGCGTCAGCTTTCTTAGTCTTCTCAGCGTAAACCTCTGGAGAG
>NZ_CDRSSE010000036.1:0-36527 GCF_977051555.1 Segatella sp. | reverse complement strand
CTTCCCATTCCGAACAGAGAAGTTAAGCTCACTTGCGCCGATGGTACTGCAATGCAATGCGGGAGAGTAGGTAGCCGCCTCCTTTTATCAAGAGCCTCAGATTTCGAAAGATTTCTGAGGCTTTTTTTGTTTTTTTTATCTGCTCAAGATGTTTTTTATCAGCAGATGACGTTGATTACACGGATTTTTATTAACTTTGCAGTATGATTTGGACTGATAGAATACGACAGGTGAAGATTTTTTTGGTGATAGCAGCAGTGTTTATTGCTGTCGCCTCTCTTGTTGTGTCTCATTTTCTGGTTCGTGATCTAGCAGAAGAGGAACGCAACCGTATGGCGGTTTGGGCTGAAGCTATGCGTACGCTCAATAATGCCGATGAGAATACTGACTTGAACTTGGTATTGAAGGTTATCAATGAAAATAATTCCATTCCTGTTATCGTAATGGATTCTGAAAACCATGCTCAGACTTTTCGTAATGTTGATGTGGAAGGGAAAGATTATGCAGATTCCCTTGCTTATGCTTCTGCCATCGGTCTGCGGCTATTGAAACAAGGCAAGAATATTAAAATTGAACTAGATGATTCAACGCATGACTATATTCAGGTTTGCTATGATGAATCCCTCATGATACGACGTCTGTCAGCTTATCCTTATATTCAGTTGGGGGTAGTCATGCTCTTTGTGGTTATTGCCATCTTTGCTTTGCTTACTTCCAAAAGAGCGGAACAGAATAAGGTGTGGGTGGGGTTGTCTAAAGAAACTGCTCATCAGTTGGGTACTCCAATTTCCAGTCTGATGGCTTGGATTGAAATTCTGAAGATGAATTATCCGGATGACGAACTCATTCCTGAAATGAACCAGGATATCCAGCGTTTGCAACTGATAGCAGACCGTTTCTCAAAGATAGGTGCCCTGCCAGAGCCTGTTCCTGCAAGTTTGAACGAAGTGATGAATCATGTTATAGACTACATGGATCGTCGAACATCGAAGAAAGTTAAAATGGTGAAGGAAATACCTGAACAGGATGTTATCGTTAAGATGAATGCCTCTCTCTTTGAATGGGTGATAGAAAATCTGTCGAAGAATGCTGTTGATGCTATGGGAGTAAATGGTGGACAGATTACGCTCCATGTGGAAGAAACAGATGATAAAGCTATTATAGAAGTTTCAGATACAGGAAATGGTATAAGAAAAAAGAATTTGAAGAATGTATTCCGTCCCGGTTTTACTACCAAAAAGCGAGGCTGGGGCTTAGGTTTATCACTAGCTAAACGAATCGTAGAAGAATACCATCATGGTAAAATATGGGTGAAAAGTACAGAAATTGGGCATGGAACCACCTTTAGAATTGAGTTAAAGAAAGAATAATCAATTAATAATGAGTGATTTTAGTGATTTTTACATAAAAAATTATTTTATCTCAAAAATTATTTGTAACTTTGCAACCCGAAACAATATAGTATATATTGAATATGTGTAACATAGATTCTTTTAAGATTGATTTGAAAGCTTTACCTCAAGGTATAACCGAAAAGGAATTTAAGCTTACCAATGAATATTTTGAGGCAATCGATGCTCCTGATGTTCAGAGAGGCGAGTTGTCAAGTAGTCTGTCTGTCAATAGGACGGACGACTTCTTCGAACTCAATTTCCATACTGAGGGAGTGGTTCACATACCATGCGACATCTGTCTGGACGATATGGATCAAACCATTGAGACTAATGACAGGCTAGTCGTAAAATTCGGAGAAGAGTACTCAGAGGATGATGATCTGGTGACTGTGGCCGAGAACGAAGGAATACTCGATGTCGCCTGGTTTATCTATGAATTTATAGATCTCAATATTCCCATCAAGCATGTGCATGCACCTGGAAAATGCAACCCTGCTATGATTGAAAAGCTCAATGAGCATTCTGCCGCCCGAAGCGGTGAGGAAGAAGAGAAAAATGTAGATCCACGCTGGGAAGCTCTATTGAAATTGAAAAAATAAAAATTAAAATTTTAAACATTTAAAAATTATGGCACATCCTAAAAGAAGACAGTCAAAGACACGTACACTTAAGAGAAGAACTCATGATAAGGCAGTAGCTCCTACATTGGCAGTTTGCCCTAATTGTGGTGCATACTATGTATACCACACTGTTTGCCCTACTTGCGGTTACTATCGTGGTAAGGTTGCAATCGTTAAGGAAGCAGCTGAATAATGGGTAAAATTAATGCTGTAATTACTGGTGTCGGTGGCTACGTGCCAGACTATATCCTCAACAACGAGGAATTGTCTCGCATGGTAGATACTACAGATGAGTGGATTACCACCCGTGTGGGTATCAAAGAGCGCCGCATCCTTACAGAGGAAGGCCTCGGAACAAGCTATCTGGCGCGTAAAGCTGCCAAGCAGTTGATTCAGAAGACTGGCGTTGATCCGGATACAATCGATGCACTGATTGTAACAACCACGACACCTGACTACAAGTTCCCTTCTACAGCATCTATCGTCCTCGGTAAGCTGGGCTTGAAGAATGCTTTTGCATTTGACTTCTCTGCAGCTTGCTGTGGATTCTTGTATACCCTTGATGTTGCAGCAAGCATGATTCAGAGTGGTAGATACAAGAAGATTATTGTGATTGGTGCTGATAAGATGTCTTCATTGGTAGATTACACAGACCGTGCTACTTGTGTTCTCTTCGGAGATGGAGCAGGTGCGGTTTTGGTGGAGGCAACTGAAGAGGAGAACGTTGGTGTTCAGAACTCATACCTTCGTACAGATGGACAAGGTTTGCCTTTCCTTCACATGAAGGCTGGTGGTTCTGTTTGCCCTCCATCACATTTTACAGTTGATCATCGCCTGCACTATCTTTATCAGGAAGGTCGTACTGTATTCCGTTACGCAGTAACAGATATGAGCAACGACGTGATGAAGATCATGGAAATGAACAATCTGAAGGCTGATGATGTGAACTGGGTAATTCCTCACGAGGCTAATCTCCGTATTATCGAGGCAGTAACCAAGCGTGCTGGAATTCCACTTGATAAGGTGGTTGTAAACATCGATCATTATGGAAATACTAGTGCAGCAACAATTCCATTGGCACTCTGGGATGCTGAAAGCCAATTGAAGAAGGGCGATAACGTCATCTTCACAGCATTTGGTGCAGGATTTGTACATGGCGCTTCTTTCTATAAGTGGGCGTATGATGGCGCTGCTTACGGAAAGTAATCTATAAAAATAGGATAGAATAATAATCTATATAAGGAAACGCATCTTTCTTATTTCTCTATAAATAAGTAAGGATGCGTTTCTTTAGCTTAAAAACAATAGAGCTTAACTTCTTGATAGTAAAATTTTGCTAAATTCAATTTTTTATGCATAAAGCTGGTTTCGTAAATATAGTAGGTAACCCTAATGTGGGAAAAAGTACCTTGATGAATCAATTGGTGGGTGAACGTATTAGTATTGCCACTTTTAAGGCTCAGACAACCCGTCATCGTATCATGGGTATTGTGAATACTGATGATATGCAGATTGTATTTTCTGATACTCCTGGTGTTTTGAAGCCTAATTACAAGATGCAGGAGATGATGCTTGCCTTCTCGGAAAGTGCATTGGCGGATGCTGATGTGCTGCTTTATGTGACTGATGTGATAGAGAACCCAGAAAAGAACATGGAATTCTTGGAAAAGGTTAAGAAAATGCAGATTCCTGTACTCTTACTCATCAACAAGATTGATCAGAGTGATCCGAAGAAGTTGGGTGATATTGTTGAAAAATGGCACTCTTTGTTGCCTAATGCAGAGATTCTTCCTATCTCAGCGAAGAATAAATTCGGAACGGATATGCTCTTGAAGCGCATTAAGGAACTCTTGCCGGAATCTCCTGCTTTCTTTGATAAGGATCAGCTGACAGACAAGCCTGCCCGTTTCTTCGTTTCAGAGATTATCCGAGAAAAGATTTTGCTCTATTATGATAAGGAGATACCTTATTCTGTAGAGGTAAGAGTGGAGCGATTTAAGGAAGATGAAAAACGTATCCACATCAATGCGGTGATTTATGTTGAACGTGATTCCCAAAAGGGTATCATCATCGGGCACCAGGGTATCGCATTGAAAAAGGTGAATACCGAGAGTCGTAAGGCTTTGGAAAAGTTCTTCGACAAGAAAATCTTCTTGGAGACTTTCGTAAAAGTTGATAAGGATTGGCGCAGCTCTCAGCGAGAACTTGATGCCTTTGGATATAATCCGGAATAATTGATAGTTAAGAGTTAATAGTTTAAAGTCGCCTTTAATAACTATAAACTATCAACTAAAATAACTCCTCCCTGAATGTAATCGAGGGAGTGACTCTCGCCAAAAGAGCGAGGGCCGGAGCAAGGTCAGCTTCGGCAAATTATTAACTTGGATGCAGAGACCACATCCTTGAATACCTCCTAAAAGGAAGGAGGATAATGACTGTTTATGGCAAATTTAGTAGCTATTGTAGGACGCCCTAATGTGGGTAAGTCTACTTTATTTAATCGTTTGACTCAATCACGTCGCGCTATCGTTAGTGATACTGCCGGTACTACTCGTGACCGTCAGTATGGTAAGTGCAGTTGGAATGGTAGAGAATTTTCGGTTGTTGATACCGGTGGTTGGGTTGTAAAATCTGATGATATTTTTGAAGATGCTATCCGCAAGCAGGTGCTTGTTGCTACAGAAGAGGCTGACCTGGTTCTCTTCCTGGTAGACGTTAACACTGGCCTTACTGATTGGGATGAAGACGTGGCGCTTATTTTGCGTCGTGCCAAATTGCCTGTTATCCTTGTTGCTAACAAGGTTGATAACAGCGCAGAGTATTATCAGGCTGCTGAGTTCTATAAGTTAGGCTTGGGGGATCCCCAGTGTATCAGTGCAGCCACAGGTGGTGGTACTGGTGATTTGCTTGATATGATTCTGGACAAACTTCAGGATAATCCTGAGGAGGCAATCGAAGAAGATATTCCTCGTTTTGCGGTAGTAGGTCGTCCGAATGCTGGTAAGAGTAGCATTATCAATGCTTTTATCGGTGAGGATCGTAATATCGTGACAGAAATTGCTGGTACTACACGTGATAGTATCTATACCAGATACGATAAGTTTGGTTTCGATTTTTACCTGGTTGATACAGCTGGTATCCGTCGTAAGAACAAGGTAAGCGAAGACTTGGAATTCTATTCTGTGATGCGTTCTATCCGTGCCATCGAGAATAGTGATGTCTGCATCCTGATGCTCGATGCTACCCGTGGTATCGAGACCCAGGATATGAACATCTTCCAGTTGATTCAGAAGAACAACAAGAGTCTGGTGGTTGTCGTAAACAAATGGGATTTGGTTGAGGAGAAGAATCAGAAGGTAATTGATACTTTTGAAAATGCAATCCGCAAGCGTATGGCTCCATTCGTAGACTTTCCTATCATCTTTGCTTCAGCCTTGACTAAGCAGCGTATTTTCCGAGTATTGGAAACTGCCAAGGAAGTTTACCAGAACCGTAAGGCTCATATTGGAACATCTAAGTTGAATGAGGTGATGTTGCCTATTATCGAGGCATATCCTCCACAGAGCATAAAGGGTAAGTATATCAAAATTAAGTATTGCACCCAGTTGCCTAATACAACGATTCCTTCGTTTGTGTTCTATGCAAACTTGCCTCAGTATGTCAAGGAGAACTATCGCCGTTTCCTGGAGAATAAGATTCGTGAGAACTGGTCTTTGCATGGCTGTCCTATCAACGTCTTCATTCGTCAGAAGTAAATAAATGAAGCGAAGAATGCAGAATCAAAGTGTATAAAAATGAAGAAACTTTTGATTTTTATGATATTCATGATGGGATTGGGATTTTCTTCCTGTAGGGAGGAGAAACCTGATCCTGGCTATCTTGCAGGTATTGCAGCCAAGGGATATTATGATTTGCTTTTAGAGGGCAAGTATAAGGAGTTTGTAGATGGTTACAATCAACCTTATCGGTTGCCAAATGGTTATCAGGATCAACTGCTGATGAATGCCAAAATGTTTGTTGAGCAGCAGCAAGATGAACATAAAGGTATGGTTAAGGTGAATGTTCTGAATGCAAAAGCTGATACAGCGCATCATGTTGCTGATGTTTTTCTGCAAGTGGTGTATGGTGATAGTACTAAAGAACAGATTGTGGTACCTATGGTAGAGGTAAAGGATGCCTGGAAAATGAGATAGTATTTATTTTGTAATAAAAAAGCCATCAGCCAGTTTCTGGGCTGATGGCTTTTTTTGAACGATACTGTTTTATTTGTTTTTAGCTTTTTCCAGCTCTATCTCCTTTACTTTGCGGAAGAGATCGGAAGCAAAGACTAAATCGTTGAGTTTCTCGTTTGTTGAGGTCATCACTTCATCTTTGTTGCCTTGCCATTCTTTATGACCTTGGTAGATAAAGCAGATGTTTTCACCAATGCCCATCACCGAATTCATGTCGTGGGTGTTGATGATGGTAGTCATATTATAGTCTTTGGTGATGCCTGAAAGAAGTTCGTCTATCACAAGTGAGGTCTTTGGATCCAAACCTGAGTTTGGCTCATCGCAGAACAAGTATTTGGGATTCATTACGATGGCACGTGCAATAGCTACTCGTTTCTGCATGCCACCCGAGATTTCACCCGGATATTTCTGCTGAGCCTCAATCAGATTGACGCGGTCAAGGCATTCCTGGGCCCGTTTTACGCGCTCCCTGTAATTCATAGTAGAGAACATATCAAGTGGGAACATGACATTCTCAAGTACATTCAAAGAGTCGAACAGGGCTGCGCTTTGGAATATCATTCCCATCTCGCGGCGCATCAGAACTTTTTCTTTTTTCGACATCCGGGTGAAGTCACGGTCATCGTAGAGAACTTCGCCACTTGTAGGCTGAAGTAATCCTACGAGATTCTTCATGAGTACGGTCTTTCCGGAACCGCTCTGTCCGATTATCAAATTAGTCTTTCCTGTTTCAAAGGTGACGTTTATATTGTCTAATACAACCTTGTCGCCAAACGACTTGGTGAGATTTCTAACTTCTATCATAGTTTACGAGAGAATTTGAGTGAGGAAAACATCTGAAAACAGAATCAAAACACTAGAACAGACAACAGCATCGGTTGACGATTTTCCAACCTCAACAGATCCACCTTCTACGGTATAACCGAAATAAGAAGATACGCTGGAAATGATGAATGCAAAGAAAAGACTCTTGATGATGCTCATCCATACAAACCATTGGTTAAATGAATGCTGCAAGCCGAGTGTCAGATCATCTGGTGGTAGGATATGCCCAATATACGCTGTTCCGTAGGCGCCGATGATACCCATGCCAGAGCTGAAGATAACCAGGAATGGCATGATGGTAACCAAGCCGATGATTTTAGGCAGAATGAGGTAACATGCTGAATTCACTCCCATGATATCAAGGGCATCAATCTGTTGGGTGACACGCATTGTTCCCAACTCCGAAGCGATATTAGAACCCACTTTACCTGCGAGAATCAGACACATGATACTTGATGAGAACTCCAGAAGCATGATTTCTCGAGTGGTGTAACCTGAAACCCATCGTGGCATCCATGGACTCTGAATGTTCAATTTCATCTGGATGCAGATAACAGCTCCAATGAAGAAGGATATCAGTAAAACGATACCAATAGAGTCAATACCCAATTGCGACATCTCCTTGATGTATTGTTTCAAGAACATGCGCATGCGCTCAGGACGGGAAAAAGAACGTCCCATCAATATGAGATATTTACCGAAGGTGGTAAGCCATTTTTCTATTAACATGCTATTATAAAACTGAATTTTGCTGCAAAATTAACCAAAATCCTCTAAAAAACTGCAATATTATGAATAGTTTTTGATTTTATAAGCGATATTTCCTTTATTTTTAGTATTTTTGCAGTCAAATTAGCTAATTATGGACGAAATTAACAATAACGAACAGCAAAATCAGAATTCTCTGGTTTTGCGAACAGAGGGATTGGTGAAGCGCTATGGTAAACGAACGGTTGCCAATGGAGTTTCTATCAATGTGAAGCAAGGAGAAATTGTGGGATTATTGGGACCTAATGGTGCTGGTAAGACAACTTCTTTCTATATGACAACTGGACTTGTTGTGCCTAATGAGGGACATGTCTTTCTGGGAGATCAGGAAATTACTGATTTTCCTGTATACAAACGTGCCCGTGCGGGAATCGGATACCTGCCTCAGGAGGCCAGTGTTTTCCGCAAGATGAGTGTTGAGGACAATATACTTTCAGTCTTGGAAATGACAGGAAAACCACGAAGTTATCAGTTGCAGAAATTAGAGAGTCTTATTAGCGAGTTTCGTCTCAATAAGGTTCGTAAGAACAAGGGTGACCAGCTTTCTGGAGGTGAGCGTCGCCGTACAGAGATAGCCCGTTGCCTGGCTATAGACCCTAAGTTTATCATGCTTGATGAGCCATTTGCCGGTGTTGACCCTATTGCGGTAGAAGATATTCAGCATATTGTATGGCAGTTGAAGTATCGCAATATCGGTATTTTGATTACCGACCATAATGTACAGGAGACTCTTACCATTACAGATAGAGCCTATCTGCTGTTCGAAGGAAAGATCCTTTTTCAGGGCAAACCGGAGGAATTGGCAGAGAATAAGATTGTGCGCGAAAAGTATCTGAGTAACAGTTTTGTGCTCAGAAAGAAGGACTTTCAGCTCATAGATGAGCAAAAAAGAGCCAAAGAAGCAGCGACTGATGGTTAAAAAATCATTTTTTTCTCTTATATATTAGGTATATCCATTAAAAATGTGTAATTTTGCAAGCCAATTGCGGTTATACACGAAAACTGTAGAATTAAAGAAAATATTAACAATAATAAAATAACAAACATCAAGATGAAAATTTCATTTGAAAATCCTGACAAGATTAATGGTCTTTTGACCCTCGTTGTCGAAGAGGAAGATTACAAGAATGATGTCGAGAAGACATTGAAAGATTATCGTAAGAAGGCTAATGTCCCAGGTTTCCGTCCAGGTCAGGCTCCTATGGGTATGATTAAGCGTCAGTTCGGTCCATCTGTAAAAATGGAAGCTATCAACAAGCTCGTTGGTCAGCAGATTTACAAGTATGTACAGGACAACAATATCCAGATGCTTGGCGAGCCTCTCCCATCAGAGAAGCAGGAGCCAGCTGACTTGGAGAATGGTACTTCTTTCACATTTATGTTTGACATCGCTGTTGCTCCAGAGTTCAAGGTAACTCTCAATGGTCGCGACAAGGTTGATTATTATAACATCACAGTTGACGATAAGATTCTCGATCAGCAGGTAGATATGTACGCTCAGCGTGCAGGTAGCTACGAGAAGGCTGAGAAGTACGAGGAGAATGATCTTTTGAAGGGTGACTTGCATGAGCTTGATGAGAATGGCAATACCAAGGAAGGTGGTATCACTGTAGAGGGTGCCATCCTGATGCCTAGCTACATCAAGGTTGACGAGCAGAAGAATCTCTTCAACGATGCTAAGCTCGGTGATGTAATCACGTTCAACCCTAAGAAGGCTTATCCAGAGAACGATACTGAGGTTTCTTCACTCCTGAAGATTGAGCGTGAAGCTGTTAAGGACTTGGAGTCAGAGTTCAGTTTCCAGATTACAGAAATCCAGCGTTTCAAGAAGCACGAGATCAATGAGGAACTTTTCAAGCAGGTTCTCGGTGAGGATACTGACGTGAAGGACGAGGCTGCTTTCCGCGCTAAGATTGCAGAGGGCTTGCAGGCACAGCTCGTTAACGACTCAGATTATAAGTTTATCCTCGACGTTCGCGAGCACTGCGAGAAGAAGGTTGGTGAATTGCAGTTCCCGGATGCACTCTTGAAGCGTATCATGTTGGCTAACAACAAGGATAAGGGCGAGGAGTTCGTAGAGAAGAACTATGCTGAGAGCATCAAGGAGTTGACATGGCATCTTATCAAGGAGCAGCTTATCAAGGCTCAGGATATCAAGGTTGATGACAATGACCTGATGGAGACAGCTAAGGAGGCTGCTCGTGCTCAGTTCGCTCAGTATGGTATGAACAACATTCCTGAGGAGTACATTGAGAACTATGCTAAGGAAATCCTCAAGAAGGGTGACGCTACAGATGCACTTGTAGATCGCTCTATCGACCGTAAGTTGGCTGCAGCTCTGAAAACAGCTGTAAAACTCAACGAAAAGGAGATTTCTGTAGAAGATTTCAACAAGATGATGCAGGAATAACATTTTTTTGAAAAAAAACTTCAAATAAATACGAGGTTATCGACTTTTTTTATTATCTTTGTTCCACCGAACGAGAAATAAGGGTCGATAACCTCTTTTTTCGTATGGTTTAAGACGTAAAATACTATATAGATATGAACGATTTTAGAAAATATGCAACCAAGCATCTTGGTATGAATGGTATGGTGCTTGATGATGTTATTAAGGCACAGGCTCAGTATATGAACCCTTACATCTTGGAGGAGCGTCAGTTGAACGTTACTCAGATGGATGTTTTCTCTCGCTTGATGATGGATCGTATCATCTTCCTGGGTACACAGATTGATGACTACACAGCAAATACATTGCAGGCGCAATTGCTGTATCTTGATTCTGTAGATAGTGGCAAGGATATTTCTATCTATTTAAACAGCCCTGGTGGTAGCGTTACTGCCGGTTTGGGTATTTATGATACCATGCAGTTTATCTCTAGCGATGTTGCTACTATCTGTACAGGTATGGCTGCTTCTATGGCTGCCGTGCTGCTCGTTTCTGGCCAGGAGGGTAAACGCTCTGCTTTGCCTCATAGCCGTGTCATGATTCACCAGCCATTAGGTGGCGTTCAGGGTCAGGCTTCTGATATTGAGATTGAGGCTCGCGAAATCTTGAAGATGAAGAAGGAATTGTATACTATCATTTCAGACCATTCTCATACTCCTTATGATAAGGTTTATGCTGATAGCGACCGTAACTATTGGATGACTGCTGAAGAAGCCAAGGAATACGGAATGATAGATAATGTGTTGGTTCGTAAATAACGAATTGTTTTAAGTAAATTTGCGTATATATAATAAGGTGCGCAAGAAGAGATAATAATTATAATATGCCAAAGAAAGTATGTAGCTTCTGTGGAAGATCAGAAAATGAAGTCAGATTACTCATCACGGGTATCAATGGCTTCATTTGCGAAGATTGTGCTAAGCAGGCTTATGAAATTATACAGTCAACAGGGGTATTGGCTCCTAAAACTGGGGAGGGTAAGTTTGTTCTCAAAGAGGTGCCAAAGCCTGTAGAGATCAAAAAATACCTGGATGAATATATCATCGGTCAGGATCAGGCGAAGCGCAATTTGGCTGTCGCTGTATATAACCACTACAAGCGTTTGCAGCAGCCAAAGGATGAAGATGGTGTGGAAATCGAAAAGAGTAATATTATCATGGTAGGTAGTACGGGTACAGGTAAAACTTTGTTGGCGCGTACGATAGCTAAGATGTTGGATGTTCCTTTCACCATTGTTGATGCCACTGTATTTACTGAAGCAGGTTATGTGGGTGAAGACGTTGAAAGCATCTTGTCGCGTCTGTTGCAGGTTGCTGATTATGATGTGGCTGCAGCAGAAAGGGGAATTGTGTTCATTGATGAGATTGATAAGATAGCCCGCAAGAGCGATAATCCTTCTATCACGCGTGATGTGAGTGGCGAAGGTGTACAGCAGGGATTGTTGAAACTCTTGGAAGGTACCATGGTTAATGTTCCGCCTAAGGGTGGACGCAAGCATCCTGATCAGGATTATATCCATGTAGATACCAAGAATATCCTGTTTATCTGTGGTGGTGCTTTTGACGGTATTGAGCGTAAAATAGCTCAGCGTATGAATACGCACGTAGTAGGCTATAATTCGGTTCAGAATGTAGCTAAGATAGATAAGAAGGATTTGATGCAGTATATCCTTCCACAGGATTTGAAGTCTTTTGGCTTGATACCTGAAATTATCGGCCGTTTGCCTGTGCTTACTTATCTCAATCCGTTGGATAGGGAGGCTTTGCGCAAAATCTTGGTTGAACCTAAGAATTCAATTGTCAAGCAGTATCAGAAATTGTTTGAGATGGATGGCATCAAGTTGAAGTTTGATGAGGAAGCACTCGATTATATCGTAGATAAGGCGGTAGAGTATAAATTGGGTGCTCGCGGACTTCGTTCAATTGTTGAAGCTGTGATGATGGATGCTATGTTTGAGATTCCATCAGAGAAGGTTAAATCATTCACTGTTACGCTAGAGTATACCAAGCAACAGTTGGATAAATCTCATCTCGGACAGTTGGAAACAGCATAAATCAGTTGGGCTTTTCGCCCAATTGAATGCTATTTAATCGTATATATAGACATATATAATATAATAATAGGTGGATATGACAGAACAGGTTAATCTTACAGGACAGTTGAAGCATTATTTCGGCTTCGATTCGTTTAAGGGTGATCAAGAGGCAATCATCAGAAATTTGATGAGTGGCAATGATACTTTTGTATTGATGCCTACTGGTGGCGGTAAGAGTTTGTGTTACCAGTTGCCTTCGCTCATTATGGAGGGCACAGCTATTGTGATTTCTCCTCTGATTGCTTTGATGAAGAACCAGGTAGATGTTATTAATGGTTTGAGTGAAAGTGATGGCGTGGCTCATTATCTCAATTCATCATTGAATAAGTCGGCTATTGAGAAGGTGAAGAATGATATTCTCAATGGTACGACCAAACTCCTGTATGTCGCACCTGAATCTTTGACGAAAGAAGATAATGTTGAGTTCCTTAAAACAGTAAAGATTTCGTTCTATGCCATTGATGAGGCTCACTGTATCTCTGAGTGGGGACACGATTTCAGACCAGAGTATCGTCGTATTCGCCCTATTATTAACGAAATAGGTGTTGCACCTGTGATAGCGCTTACAGCTACTGCAACAGATAAGGTACGTACTGATATCAAGAAAAACTTAGGCATCATGGGTGCCAAAGAATTCAAGAGTTCTTTTAACCGCCCTAACTTGTATTATGAGGTGCGCCCGAAGAACAAGGATATCGATCGTCAGATCATCATGTTTATTCGTCAACACAAAGGAAAGAGTGGTATTATCTATTGTCTCTCCCGTAAGAAAGTAGAGGAATTAGCAGAGGTATTGAAAGCCAATGAAATCAAAGCGGCTCCTTATCATGCCGGTCTTGATTCGGCTACCCGTTCTCAAACCCAGGATGATTTTCTGATGGAGCGTATTGATGTCATTGTTGCTACTATCGCCTTCGGAATGGGTATCGATAAACCTGATGTCCGTTTTGTTATTCATTATGATATACCCAAGAGCTTGGAAGGTTATTATCAGGAAACGGGTAGAGCTGGCCGTGATGGCGGTGAGGGCATCTGTATCGCCTTTTATGCCCGTAAAGACCTCAGAAAACTTGAGAAGTTTATGGAGAACAAACCTGTAGCAGAACAGGATATCGGCAGACAGTTGTTGCAGGAAACGGCTGCCTATGCAGAATCGTCTGTCTGTCGTAGAAAAATGTTGCTTCATTATTTTGGTGAGGAATATCATGAAGAAAACTGCCATAACTGCGACAACTGCCTGCATCCTACAGAAAAATTCGAGGCTAAGGATGCGCTGCTCGTTGTTTTGGAGTCTGTTGCTGCGGTGAAGGAGAATTTCCGCCAGGAATATATCATCGATTTTGTAAAGGGACGTGCTACTGATGATATCGTTTCTCACAAGCATGATGAACTGGAGGAGTTTGGATCAGGAGAAGATATGGATGCCAAAGTTTGGAATCCTGTTATCCGTCAGGCGTTGATAGCCGGTTATCTCAAGAAAGATGTAGAGAACTATGGCCTTTTGAAGTTGACAGCTGCGGGTAAGCGTTTCATTAAGAATCCTGAATCATTCATGATCGTTGCCGATAAGGAATTCTCTGATGATTTTGATGGAGCGCCTCTGAGCGAGCATAATACAGGTGCTTTGGATCAGACACTTTTCTCCATGTTGAAAGACTTGCGTAAGACAGTAGCAAAGAAGCATAAATTGCCGCCTTATGTTATTTTCCAGGATATTTCTCTGGAACAGATGGCAACGATGTATCCTGTAGATATGCAGGAATTGCAGAACATACAGGGAGTTGGAGCCGGTAAGGCAAAGAGGTATGGTAAGGATTTCTGTAAATTGATCAATCAGTATTGTGAAGAGAATCTGATAGAGCGTCCTGAGGAATTACGTGTCAGAACAGTTGCCAAGAAATCAGTCTTGAAGGTAAGCATCATTCAGAGCATAGACCGCCAGATGGATCTTGATGATTTGGCAGAAGCAAAAGGTTTGGATTTCTCAGAATTGCTTGACGAAATAGAGGCAATCGTTTACAGCGGTACCAAGCTGAATATCGATTATTTCATAGAGGAAGTTGTGGATGATGACCATGTAGATGACATCTACGATTACTTCATGGAGAGCGATACTGATGATTTGAATGCGGCTCAAGATGAATTGGGTGAAGACTACAATGAAGACGAAATTCGACTCGTCAGAATCAAGTTTTTGTCCGAACAAGCCAACTAATCACGTTAAATAGCATTAATAAGGTAAGATTTTCGTGAAAAGCGAACTCTATCTGAGAAATTATTGCTAAATTTGCACGCAATAAATTTTTAAAGGTTACAATATGTCATCATTTGTTGCAGATAAAATTGTAATGGACGGTCTCACTTACGACGACGTCCTTCTGATCCCTGCGTATTCAGAGGTACTACCAAAACAGGTAGAGTTGAAAACCAAGTTCTCTCGTAACATCGAGTTGAACGTTCCATTCGTTACAGCAGCGATGGACACCGTTACCGAGGCTTCAATGGCGATAGCTATCGCTCGTGAAGGTGGTATCGGTGTAATTCACAAGAACATGACCATTGAGGAGCAAGCTCGTCAGGTTGCTATTGTGAAGCGTGCTGAGAATGGTATGATTTATGACCCTGTCACCATCCGTCGTGGCAGTACAGTGAAGGATGCTCTTGATATGATGCATGATTATCATATCGGTGGTATTCCTGTGGTAGATGATGAAAATCATCTTGTAGGTATTGTTACCAACCGTGATCTTCGTTTTGAGCGCCACATGGACAAGAAGATTGATGAGGTAATGACTAGCGAGAATTTGGTTACCACTCACATCCAGACCGACTTGGTTGCTGCTGCTGCCATCCTGCAGGAGAATAAGATAGAGAAACTCCCTGTAGTTGACAACGAGAATCACCTGGTAGGTTTGATTACTTACAAGGACATCACAAAGGCTAAGGACAAACCTATGGCTTGCAAGGATGCCAAGGGACGTCTTCGTGTGGCTGCCGGTGTGGGTGTTACTGTAGATACATTGGATCGTGCCAAGGCTTTGGTTGAGGCTGGTGCTGATGCTATCGTTATCGATACTGCTCATGGTCACTCTAAGGGTGTAGTTGAAAAACTCAAGCAAGTTAAGGCTGCCTTCCCACAGGTAGATGTTGTGGTAGGTAATGTGGCTACTGGTGAGGCTGCCAAGTATTTGGTAGAGAATGGTGCTGATGGTGTTAAGGTAGGTATCGGTCCTGGTTCTATCTGTACTACTCGTGTGGTTGCCGGTGTTGGCGTTCCACAGTTGAGTGCTGTTTATGATGTATATTCTGCTCTTAAGGGTACTGGTGTGCCTTTGATAGCTGATGGCGGTCTTCGTTATTCAGGTGATGTTGTGAAGGCTTTGGCTGCCGGTGGTAGCTGCGTCATGATCGGTTCTTTGGTTGCTGGTACCGAGGAGAGTCCTGGTGATACCATTATCTTCAATGGCCGTAAGTTTAAGAGCTATCGTGGTATGGGCTCTTTGGAGGCTATGGAACAGAAGAATGGTTCTAAGGACCGTTACTTCCAGGGTGATACCAAGGATGTCAAGAAATTGGTTCCAGAGGGTATCGCTGGTCGTGTGCCTTACAAGGGAACTGTCCAGGAGGTCATCTATCAGCTGATTGGTGGCTTGCGTTCTGGTATGGGATATTGTGGTGCTGCTACCATCGAGAACTTGCACAATGCCAAGTTCGCTCGTATCACAAATGCAGGTGTGTTGGAGAGTCATCCACATGATATCACTATCACCAGTGAGGCTCCTAACTATAGCCGTCCTGAATAATATAATTAGGAAATATGAAGTTTTATGCACTTATAGCGGCAATGCTCCTTTCGGGGAGCATTGCTTTTGCTCATACCGACCCAATTGTTATGATTATTGATGGTCAATCTGTCAAGAAGTCGGAATTTGAGTACTTTTATCAGAAAAATCATTTGGGAAATACGGTTGATTCTAAAAGTGTCAAGGTGTTTACCGATGGCTTTGTTGATTATAAGCTGAAAGTGCAAGCTGCTAAGGATGCTCATCTCGATACTTTGCCTAATATCAGGCGTGTGTTGAAACGATATGATGATGGCGAGTCATGCGAGTTGATGCCCGATAAAGGCAGTGTTCATGTTGCACATATCCTCTTGAGATTGGGACAGAAAGCATCTTGCCAGGAACAGGAGGTGGTGGAAAGAAGAATCGATTCTATTTATCAGGCTCTTTGCAAAGGTGCAGATTTTGCAGACCTGGCAAAAAAGTGTTCTGATGATAAAGGGTCTGCGGTCAATGGGGGGACTTTGGCATGGTTTACAAAAGGTCAGACTGTGCAGGCTTTTGAAAAAGTAGCTTTCTCTCTGCGAAAGGGTGAGATTAGTAGACCGTTTATGTCTGAGTTTGGTTATCATATCGTCAAGTTGCTGGATAAACATGATGATGGTAATCAGGAAAAATATGTTGCTGATGCTAAGGTAGAAAATTGGCGGGGAACCTACCAGCAGCAGGAGGAAGTAGAAAACCTTTTGCTGAATGAAATCTGCCAGCGTAATATTTGGGATAAGGCTGCTGCTGATAAAAAAGGTCTGGCTGCCTTCTATGCCAAAAATAAGAAAAAATACAAATGGGAAATGAAGCGCCTGAAGAAGATGAAGGTTAATCTGCCCCGGAATGGCGAATACCCGGATGTGGTACTTGCTGACTATCAAGACTCGTTAGAGAAACAATGGGTCGCACAATTGAAGAAGAAATATAAAGTGGTGGTTTTCCGTAGTATGTTGACCACTCTCAATATACATTAATATATTATAGAAACAATACATGAATACTGGATATAAAATGACAATGGCATTTATAGCGCTGCTGATGATAGTAGGAATAAGTGCTAGTGCAACAAGAGCAAGCCGTAGTGCTTTGGCTCATGAGGCTGATTCTGCAAATATCAAGCAACAAACTGCTGCCGATTCTCAGAAAATCAATGAGGGTAGTGTGGTTGACGAGGTAATTTGGGTTGTCGGCGATGAGGCTATCCTGAAGTCAGACGTCGAGGTAACCCGTTTGCAGGCTGAGGCTGAAGGTATTAAATATACTGGTGACCCAGACTGTTCTATTCCTGAGCAGATTGCCGTTCAGAAACTGTTTCTCCATCAGGCAGCTATCGATAGTATCGAAGTATCTGAGTCAGAAGTTATGAATGGTATCGACGAACAGATCAACAGTTGGATTTCCATGATTGGTTCTCGTGAAAAACTGGAGGAGTATCGCAAACAAAGTATCACCCAGATGCGCCAGCAGATGCATGATGATTTCAAAAACCAGCAGCTCATTCAGAAAATGAAGCAGGAACTGGTGAAGGATATCAAGGTGTCTCCAGCTCAGGTACGTAAATACTTTAAGAATTTACCTGCCGACAGTATCCCTTTTGTTCCTACAGAGGTAGAGGTCGAGATTCTTACCATGCAGCCACGTATTCCTCTTGAGGAGATTAACCGTGTGAAGAATCAGTTGCGTGAGTTTACTGACCGTGTGAATAAGGGTGAGACTTCTTTTGCTACTTTGGCTCGTCTTTATTCTGAGGATCCGGGTTCAGCCCGTATGGGTGGCGAGATGGATTATATCGGTAGAGGTATGTTGGATCCTGCGTTTGCAAATGTAGCATTCAATCTTACTGATCCAAAGAAAATCTCAAAGATTGTTGAGTCTGAGTTCGGTTATCATATCATCCAGTTGATTGATAAACGTGGTGATAAGATTAAGTGTCGCCATATCCTGCTCAAACCTCGTGTTTCTCAAGATGCGATTGATAAGTCTATCAGCCGTCTGGATTCTATCGGTAATGATATCCGTGCCAATAAATTTACCTTTGAACAGGCTGTAGAAGCACTGTCAGATGATAAGGATACCCGCAACAACAAGGGTTTGATGGCCAATGTTACTCCTGATCAGTCAAGAACTTCCCGCTTCCAGATGAAGGATCTGCCTACCGAGGTTGCCCGTGTGGTAGATACAATGAAGGTAGGTGAGGTTTCTGCACCTTTCACGATGGTGAATTCCAAGGGTAAAACCACTTGTGCTTTGGTAAAACTGGTAAGCCGTGTTGACGGACATAGAGCTACTATTACCGAAGATTTTCAGGTGATGAAGGATGTAGTGTTGGCTAAGGAGCGTGCCCAGACCTTGCACGATTGGGTAGTCAATAAAATCAAGCAGACTTATGTTCGTATGAACGATCGCTATAAGGATTGTAAGTTTGAATATCAAGGTTGGATTAAATGATAAATAAAAGATTAAATAATCATATCAGAGGGCATAGAATCATATCGGTTATGGTTCTATGCCTGTTTGGGTTTTGTCTGATGCAAGCCATGCAGGCTCCAAAGAAGCATGCCAGAAAACGCCCTCATGGTGACCGCGTATATCTTTTGCATGCAGATGAATTGTACTATGATATGTTCGGTAATAATCCAGATGCCCAAATATTGAAAGGTAAGGTCTCTTTCTTGCATCAGGGCAGTCATCTTACCTGTGACAGCGCGTATTTCTATCAGGCTTCTAATTCCGTGAAAGCTTTCGGACATGTTCATTACCGGCAGGGAGACACCTTGTCACTCACTTGTGATAGAGCAGAGTATGATGGGCAGATGCAGATGATGAGAGCACGCAAGAATGTGGTCTTGCATCATCGTCGGCAGACTTTGCGTACTGATAGCTTGGATTTCGACCGCTTGTATAATATGGCAAACTTCTTTGACGGCGGAACGCTGATTGATGGTAAGGATAAGCTGGTTGCCGATTGGGGTGAGTATCATACCGAAACGCGTGAGGCTAAGTTTGTCTATAATGTCAAGTTGCGCAGCGGCAAGGATGTTGTTACTACCGATACTTTGTATTACGATGTCCGTAAGTCAAAGGCTCACATGGTAGGACCTTCTAGGATTGTTTCTGGTGCAAGTGTTGTCAAGACAGAAGACGGATATTATGATACCAAGACCGATAGAGCACAGCTTTACGGGCGCTCTACGGTTATAGATAAAGACAAGACACTTACGGGTGATACGCTCTATTATGTAAAGGATGGAGAGAGTACCGGATATGGTAATGTGGTTTATGTAGATAAGAAGAGCAAGAATTCCCTTACTTGCAATTATTTGCGTTACAACGAGAAAACCGGTAATGGCTTTGCCACCCGCAATCCTGTAGCGATCGACTATTCGCAGAAAGATACCCTTTGGGTTCATTCTGATACCATGCGTATCAATACCTTCCATATCAATACCGATTCGGTATACCGTAAGGTGCATGCTTATCCTAAGGTCCGTGCCTATCGCCTGGATATGCAGGCCATCTGCGACTCCCTGGTTTTCAATTCTCAGGATTCCTGCATGACCATGTATAAGGATCCTATCGTCTGGAATGGAAACCGTCAGTTGCTGGGCGAGAAGATTCTGGTCTTCATGAACGATTCTACCGTTCGTTTTGCCCATGTCATCGGACAGGCACTGTCTGTAGAGCAGATGCCGGATAGTGTTCATTTCAATCAGATCAGTTCTTCTGAGATGAAATCTTACTTTGAAAAAGGTGAGATTAAACAAGGAGAGTCTATCGGTAATGTGCAGACCATCTATTATATGACGGATGATAAGGACAGTTCGCTCATTGGCTTGAATTATCTGGAGACCGATACCATGCGCATGTATATGGGACCGGGCAGGAAGATGGAGAAAATCTGGACCAATAAGTTTACATCTACCATGTATCCTATGACGCAGATTCCGCCGGCAAAATATAAACTCAACAATTTTGCCTGGTTCGAGGACTTGCGTCCTAAAGATAAGAACGATATCTTTGTATGGCGTGGTAAATCAAAGGGTACCGAACTCAAGAACATTAAGCGTCATGAAGCTCCGCTTCAGAAACTGACCGACTGATTGTAATGAAGCATCATTTTCTTATATGATTAAGATTTAGAGATGAGTGATATTATTCAACTTTTACCCGATTCTGTTGCCAATCAGATAGCAGCAGGTGAGGTTATACAGCGTCCGGCTTCGGTTATCAAGGAGCTGGTCGAAAATGCAGTCGATGCGGGTGCCAGGAATATCCATGTCACTGTTACCGATGCTGGTCGTACCAACATCCAGGTGATAGATGATGGAAAAGGTATGTCTGAAACAGATGCTCGTTTGGCTTTTGAACGTCATTCTACTTCCAAGATCCGTAAGGCTGACGATTTGTTTGCGCTTCGCACCATGGGCTTCCGTGGCGAAGCTTTGGCGTCTATAGCTGCTGTGGCTCAGGTAGAACTGAAGTCACGGCAGGCAACTGACGAGATAGGAACCCTAATACAGATTTCGGGTTCCCGATATGAGAAGCAGGAACCCTGCTCCTGTGCTGTGGGCAGTATCTTCTCGGTCAGCAATATATTTTATAATGTACCCGCGCGCAGGAAGTTCCTGAAGTCCAATTCTACAGAGTTGAACAATATTCTGACGGCTTTCGAGCGGATTGCATTGGTAAATCCCCAAATCACCTTTACTTTGCACAGCAATGGTACCGAGGTGTTCAATTTGCGTGCCGCTAATTTGCGTCAACGCATTCTCGATGTCTTCGGCAAGCGTTTCAATCAGGAACTCCTGCCGGTGAATGTAGAAACCACAATGTGCAAGGTGTCTGGATTTGTGGGTAAACCTGAATCAGCCAGAAAGAAAGGTGTGCATCAGTTCTTCTTTGTCAACGGGAGATACATGAAACATCCTTATTTCAATAAGGCTGTGATGGCTGCTTATGACCGTCTGGTTCCTCAGGGTGAACAGGTGCCTTACTTTCTGTATTTTGATGTAGATCCGAAGGATATTGATGTGAATATCCATCCTACGAAGACTGAAATCAAATTCGAGAATGAGCAGGCAATCTGGCAAATCCTCTCGGCTTCGGTCAAGGAGTCTATCGGTATGTTCAATGATGTACCTACCATTGATTTCGATACCGAGGATAAACCGGACATCCCTGTTTATAATCCGGAGATGAGCACTGCTGCGGCACCGAAGATCAGTTTGAATCCTGGTTATAATCCGTTCAAGTCTTCCTCTTCCACAGGAGCAGTTCCTATGGGAGCAGGCTTCTCTGTTCCTAAGTCAAAGCCTCAGGTGGATGAAAAATGGGAACAGCTTTATGAAGGACTCAAAGATCAGGATGATGTGCAGGGGATGGAACAGACCATGGTGTTTCCAGATGATTCGGGGCTGGATAATACGCCAGACAGTATCATTGCAGAGAAATCGCCAGCCCATTATCAGTATAAAGGTAAGTATATCATGACTGCGGTAAAATCGGGATTGATGATTATCGACCAGCATCGTGCCCATGTGCGTGTCCTGTTCGAACAGTATTTGCGCCAGTTGGCTGACCGGACCTTTCATTCCCAGAAAGTCCTCTTTCCTGAGGTTGTGCAGTTCCCGATGTCTGAGAAGGTAATCTTTGAAAAGATCCTGCCTGAAATGGAATCGATGGGCTTTGAACTGGAAGATCTTGGAGGCGGAAGCTATGCCGTTAATTCAGTTCCTGGCGGACTTGAAGGATTGAATCCTCTTAAACTGGTACAGGACATGGTTTCTTCTGCAGTGGAAAAGGGTGTATCAGCCATTGATGAAATCAATCAGACTTTGGCTTTGAGTCTGGCTCGCCAGGCTGCAATACCTCAGGGGCAGATATTGAGTAATGAAGAGATGGAGGGGCTGGTGAATGATCTGTTTGCCTGCCAGAATGTCAATTATACGCCCGACGGAAAGTCGGTACTTTGTATCCTCCGTCAGCAGGAAATTGAGCATCTTTTAGGTTAAAAGCGGGGAAAAATCCCGTTTTACTTAAAAAAGTTAACGAAAAATGCTTTTTTTTTTAGAAAATGAAGGTTATTTCAAAAAATAGTATTATCTTTGCTCCGTCATTCAGAAGGTATATATATATAAATTGATTTTTAAATTATAAAGTTATGAAAAAGTTATTAGCAGTGCTAGCATTGGCTAGCGTAACAATGGGCAGTATGGCTCAGGATGCAGCAACTACTGAGAAGTATAGCGTTGCAACAAATTCGTTCTGGAGCAATTGGTTTGTTCAGGCAAACGTTGCTGGTTCTGCATTCTGGGGCAACCAGGAAGAGGGCAATGGTTTCTCTAAGAGCCCACTCAAGGGTTTCAGAAACAATCTCGGTTTCTCTGTTGCTGTAGGTAAGTGGTTCACACCAGGTCTCGGTCTCCGTACCAAGTTCAATGGCGTTTGGGGCCGTACAGTAGTTTCTGAGGATAAGTCAACAAATGCAAATAAGTATTGGACTTTGAATGAGCAGGTTTTGTTCAATGTTAGCAATATGTTGTGTGGTTACAACGAGGCTCGTGTTTGGGATTGCATCCCTTACGCAGGTTTTGGTATTAACCGTAACATGAGCGCTAACTGCTATGCTCCTGTAGTTGGTGTTGGTCTCTTGAACGAGTTCAAGATCAATAACAAGTGGGCTGTCAATCTCGATGTAAACTATGCAGTAGGTGCTAACGACTATGATGGTTACACAGGTGTATTGGCAGGTGCTAAGCCTAGCACATCTCGCTCACTCGACAAGGTGATTGCAAGACGCGACCGTTCTTTGAATGTTGAGGTCGGTGTTACATACAACTTGGGTAAAGCTACTTGGAACAAGGTTCCAGATGTTGACGCTATCAACGCTCTTCATCAGTCAGAACTCGACGCTCTCAATGCTAAGTTGAACGATGCTAATGCAGAGAACGACCGTTTGAAGAATCTCTTGAACAACCAGAAGCCTGTAGAGGATAAGGCAGTTAAGGAGTATGTTGCTACTCCAGTTTCTGTATTCTTCAACATCGGCAAGTCTAAGGTTGCTTCTAAGAAGGATCTCGTAAACGTACAGGCTCTCGCTCAGTATGCTAAGGACAACAACGCTAAGTTGGTAGTTAACGGTTATGCTGACAGCGCTACTGGTTCTGCAGCTGTTAACCAGAAGATTTCTAAGGCTCGTGCTGAGAAGGTAGCTGCTGAGCTCGTTAAGTTGGGTGTTGCTAAGGAGAACATCGTGGTTAAGGCTAACGGTGGTGTTAAGGATTTGACTCCTGCTTCTTACAACCGTCGTGCAACTGTTCAGGTTGGTGAGTAATTATACAGTATAAAGGTATAAAAATAGAATAGGGCATTCTTCCTCGTGAAGAATGCCTTTTTTGTTTCTTTGAATTTCTTAAAAAGAACTTTTCTTTCTCAATAAGTACCTTTTGGGGTTGAAAGAGGTTTTGCAGTCCTATTGTAAGTGATTTCTCTTGGTTGGCTGTTTTTGGCAATTGAAATGCAAAAACTGACTGTTTTTACTCTGAAAATTGAGGAAAAACACCAGAAAATGCACTTTTTTGAAGAAAAAACGAAAAAAGTTGCTGAAAAATTTGGTGGAACCAAAAAATAGTCGTACCTTTGCAACCGCTTACGAAAAGTAAGGGCGCTTAGCTCAGCTGGTTTAGAGCATCTGCCTTACAAGCAGAGGGTCGGCGGTTCGAATCCGTCAGCGCCCACGGGGGTGTTTCCTGTGATTCACTTTTGTGGTTGCAGGGACTTTTTTAGGGCGTTTAGCTCAGCTGGTTTAGAGCATCTGCCTTACAAGCAGAGGGTCGGCGGTTCGAATCCGTCAACGCCCACAATGGTGAAGGTCTTTCAACAAATGTTGAGAGACCTTTTTTTATGCTTTTAAATTTATTTATCACTATTTTCTCTGTTTTCTCACGATAATTCATTAATTTTGCACCCTATATATAATACGTATTGTTATGAATTTAGATTTATTGACTGCCATATCACCAATTGATGGTCGTTATAGGGGAAAAACAGAGCAGCTCGCTAACTACTTCTCAGAGTATGCTCTCATTCGTTATCGTGTACGCGTAGAGATTGAATACTTCATTACTCTATGCGAGTTACCTTTGCCACAGCTTGCTTCTTTCGACAAGTCGCTGTTCGAACGTCTGCGTGACATTTATCGTAATTTTGACGAAAATGAAGCACAGCGCGTAAAAGACATCGAGAAGATTACCAATCACGATGTAAAGGCTGTAGAGTATTTTATCAAGGAAGAATTCGATAAGATCGGAGGCTTGGATGCTTACAAGGAGTTTATCCATTTTGGTTTGACATCTCAGGATATCAACAACACAAGTGTGCCTCTCTCTGTAAAAGAGGCTTTGGAAGAGTGTTTCAATCCGCAGGTTGAAGAGCTGATTGCACAGCTCCAGACTTATGCTGATGAGTGGAAGAATGTGCCTATGCTGGCTAAGACTCACGGACAGCCTGCTTCACCTACCCGCCTGGGCAAGGAAATCATGGTTTATGTTTACCGTCTTACTGAGCAGCTTAATTCGCTCAAGGCTTGCAAGATTACAGCTAAGTTCGGTGGTGCTACCGGTAACTACAATGCTCACCATGTAGCTTATCCACAGTATGACTGGAAAGCATTCGGTAACAAGTTTGTCAGCGAAAAACTCGGTTTGGAACGCGAGCAGTATACCACACAGATCAGTAACTATGACTACCTTGGCGCTATCTTTGACGCCATCCGTCGTATCAACACCATTATCATCGACTTAGACCGTGACTTCTGGATGTATATCTCTATGGATTACTTCAAGCAGAAGATCAAGGCTGGTGAGGTAGGCTCAAGTGCGATGCCTCACAAGGTGAACCCTATTGATTATGAGAACAGTGAAGGTAACCTGGGCATAGCTAATGCTATTCTTCAGTTCCTGGCACAGAAACTTCCGGTTAGCCGCTTGCAGCGCGACCTTACTGACAGTACCGTACTCCGTAACATCGGTGTGCCTCTCGGTCATAGCGTCATTGCTATCCAGAGTACATTGAAGGGCTTGCGTAAACTGATTCTTCACGAGGAGAAACTGCAGGAAGATTTGAATAATACATGGGCAGTTGTAGCTGAGGCTATCCAGACTATCCTTCGCCGTGAGGCATATCCACATCCTTACGAGGCATTGAAGGCGTTGACACGTACCAACCAGCACATGACCGAGGAGACTATTCATGAGTTTATCCAGGGATTAAATGTGAGTGATAGTGTTAAGGCAGAACTGATGGCAATCACACCAAGCAATTATACAGGTATCTAATATACACAAAGGAATTTTGTAGTTTTAGTACATATATATAAGTAAAAATTAGATTTATTAACCCAGCCGTGAGGCTATTAAGTATTTTAAGAAAATGGATTCAGAATTTGAAAACAAACCTCAAGATCAGTCTTCTGAGAATGAGAGAACCCGTGAGGGCTACAACCCAGCAGGTGGTTATCAGAAGAGTTATCGACCAGTAGGCCGCACACAGCGTCCTCGTATCAATTCACATCGCGCATACAGCAGCGACAGAAGTAGCAGTAACAGCGAAGGCGGTTTCCGTCCTGAAGGTTTCGGTGCTGGCTTGCAGAGTACAGGCAGCAGCGAGCGTCCACAGCGCAGCAGTTATCAGAGCCGTGGTGGTTATGGTAACAACAGCCGTGGAGGCTACCAGCCACGTCAGCAGGGAGGCTATCAGTCTCGTCCTCAGCAGGGTGGCTATCGTCCTCGTTACAACAATAATGATGAGCAGGGTGGTTATCAGCCTCGTCAGCAGGGTGGCTATCAGCCACGCCAGCAGGGCGGCTACCAGTCTCGTTCTCAGCAGGGTGGTTATGGCAACAACCGTGGTGGTTATGGTCGTCCACAGGGTGGCGGCTATGGCAACAACCGTGGTGGTTATGGTCGTCCACAGGGTGGTTATGGCAACAACCGTGGCGGTTATGGTCGTCCACAGGGTGGTGGCTATGGCAACAACCGTGGTGGCGGTTTCCGTCAGCACACTCCTGGTTACGATCCAAATGCTAAGTATAGCATGAAGAAGCGTATCGAATATAAGGAGGAAAATATCGACCCAACAGAGCCATTGCGCTTGAACAAGTTCCTCGCCAATGCTGGTGTTTGCTCTCGCCGTGAGGCTGATGAGTTCATCCAGGCAGGTCTGGTAACTGTCAATGGTGAGGTAGTTACCGAGTTGGGTACCAAGATCCTTCGTACCGATGAGGTGAAGTTCCACGACGCTCCTGTAACTTTGGAGAAGAAGGTATACGTATTGCTCAACAAGCCAAAGGATTATGTAACAACCAGCGATGATCCTCAGCAGCGCAAGACTGTGATGGACCTCGTAAAGGATGTTTGTCCTGAGCGTATCTATCCTGTAGGCCGTCTCGACCGTAATACAACAGGTGTACTTCTCTTGACCAACGATGGTGACCTGGCTTCTAAGCTTACTCACCCTAAGTTCCTGAAGAAGAAGGTTTATCACGTTCACCTCGATAAGAACCTGACAGCTCACGATATGGATCAGATCCGTGAGGGTATCACCTTGGAAGATGGTGAGATCAAGGCAGATGCTGTAGAGTATGCTGATGATCGCGACAAGGCACAGGTTGGCATCGAGATTCATAGTGGCAAGAACCGTATCGTGCGCCGTATCTTCGAGAGTCTCGGCTATCGTGTTACCAAGCTCGACCGTGTACAGTTCGCAGGTTTGACTAAGAAAAATCTCCGTCGCGGTGACTGGCGCTTCCTTACTGAGAAGGAGGTAGACATGCTCCGCATGGGTGCTTTTGAATAAAACAGAGTAATAAACAATGGAAAAAGTAAAAAGAACTAAAGTTGTAGACTTGCTCAAGAGTACAGCCTACGGCTCAATCGTGAATGTCAAGGGATGGGTTCGTACCCATCGTAGTAGCAAAGCAGTCGATTTTATCGCTCTTAACGATGGTTCTACTATTAATAATATTCAGATAGTAGTCGACCCATCAAAGGTCGATGAGAATCAGCTCCGTCAGATTACTACTGGTGCTTGTATCAGCGCCGTAGGTACGCTGGTAGAAAGTCAGGGTGCCGGACAGAGTGTTGAAATCCAGTGCGAGAGCATCGAGATTTACGGTCTCTGCGGCAGCGACTATCCTATGCAGAAGAAGGGACAGAGCTTCGAATACATGCGTCAGTATGCTCACCTCCGTCTCCGTACCAATACCTTTGGTGCCGTGATGCGTATCCGCCATAACATGGCGATGGCTATCCACACTTACTTCCATGAGCATGGATATTTCTATTTCAATACTCCGCTCATCACAGCCAGCGACTGCGAGGGTGCTGGTCAGATGTTCCAGGTAACTACCAAGAACCTCTACAACCTGAAGAAGACCGAGGATGGCAAGATTGACTATTCTGATGATTTCTTCGGCAAGCAGACTTCCCTGACCGTTTCCGGTCAGTTGGAGGGTGAGCTCGGTGCTACAGCACTCGGCGCCATCTATACCTTCGGTCCAACCTTCCGTGCAGAGAACAGTAATACTCCTCGCCACCTGGCTGAGTTCTGGATGGTAGAGCCAGAGGTTGCTTTTCTGGATATGGACGGTTTGATGGAGTTGGAGGAAGACTTCATCAAGTATTGTATCCGTTGGGCTCTGGAGCATTGCAAGGACGATCTTGCTTTCTTGAACAAGATGATAGACAAGGGTCTGATTGCCCGTCTGGAAGGCGTATTGAATTCCGACTTCGTTCATCTTCCATATACCGAGGGTATCCGCATCCTTCAGGAGGCTATTGCCAACGGTAAGAAGTTTGAGTTCCCATGCGAGTGGGGTGATGACCTGGCCTCAGAGCATGAGCGTTTCCTCGTAGAGGAGCACTTCAAGCGCCCGGTTATCATGACCAACTATCCTAAGGCTATCAAGGCATTCTATATGAAGATAGACGAGGAGGAGAGTGGTTTCGGTGGCAAGAGCGGTCAGACCGTTCAGGGTACCGACGTACTGTTCCCGCAGATTGGTGAGATTATCGGTGGTTCTGTCCGTGAGGAGAGCTATGACAAGCTGATGGGTGAGATTGAGGCTCGCAACATCCCTATGAAGGATATGAACTGGTATCTCGATACCCGTAAGTATGGTTCATGCCCACACGCAGGTTTCGGTCTCGGTTTCGAGCGTCTGATTCTCTTCGTAACCGGTATGCAGAATATCCGCGACGTGATTCCATTCCCACGTACACCAAAGAACGCAGAATTCTAGAATAAAAAAATGAAGCCTGTTTCGATGTCCTTCGAAACAGGCTTCATTGCTCTTCGCAAGTACTTGTCCTGCAAGAAGATATCGATTCTGATACTTTACTATATATAGGGGCATCTTTGTTTCTTTGGTAGAGACGAAGATGTCCCTATCATTTTTTATTATTTTTAAAATATATACGTATTATGTCAAGAAACAAGAAAACATCAGAGTCGTTATTCCAGTTCATGAACCTCCTTATCGTCCTGTTGCTGAAGAACGGGCAATACCGCACTTCGCTGCATTATAAGGCAACCCTCAACAGCTTTAAGCGATACCGGGACAACAGGGATATTGCCCTGAGTGAGATAGATGCAGACGTGATGCGCTCGTATGAGGCATATCTGCATCATACGGCGGAGGTATGCAAAAACACCAGTTCCTTCTATCTCCGCATCCTCCGTGCCACCTATAACAAAGCCGTGGCAAAGAGACTGACGCCACAGCAGCATCCCTTCACGAATGTCTATACCGGTATTGCCCCAACCCGCAAGAGAGCCATACCTACAGAGGATGTCAGCCAAATCAAGCGTCTGCATTCGGTCAAGGAACTCACTCCCAAAGAAGAGATGGCAAGAGATACATTTCTGATGAGTTTCTATCTGCGAGGTATCTCATTTATTGACCTGGCTCATCTCCGCAAATCCGACCTCAAGGACGGTTTTCTTCATTATACAAGAAGAAAGACAGGGCAGCGTCTCACCATCCGATGGGAGGATGATATGTAGGAGTTGTTGGAAAAGTATCAGGTGCAGACCGTCACCTCACCTTATCTATTCCCTTTCCTGGTTGATGATGGAAACACAAGACAGGATAAAACTATTGACAAAAAGCAGAAAGAGGTGCACCTATATCACAATGCGGAAGCGCGTATCTCTTACCATCTCAGAAAGTTAGGTGCTAAGATAGGTGTCAAGGGTAAGCTTACCCTCTATGTCGCCCGTCATTCCTGGGCAACGACGGCAAGAGACAATGATATCTCTATCTCCGTCATCAGCGAGGCATTGGGGCATCATTCTGAAACCACCACACAAATCTATCTCAATTCCATCAGAAGCTCAGAAGTTGATGATGCCAACGCCAAGATACTGGCAGCCCTATAAGCTGCAAAAAGAATAAAAAAAGGGATTTTGTAAAATGAACCAAAATGAACCAATTTTTCTGAATCTTTATATAAGAGACACAGAATCTCCTTGCAAAAATACGAAAATTGTTGGAAACTAGCAAATTATGTGTGTTAAAAAATTAATATCATTCTACGAAAATCAACATTTTTTTACTATCCTTTTCGTACACAATCTTCTAAGTCATTGATTGAAAGAATGTTTTTCGGTTTTCTGTATCTCTTATATAGAGATTCAGATGATCGACATCAAAAAAACGAACTTGATTCGCATGATGAAAGAGACAAATATACAATCACAGGTTACGTCCACTATTGCAGGGGACGACGGCGAAGCCGTGGAAAAAAGCGAAGGATATGTAGCGGAAAATGGTTTCGTAGCAACAGAACCGATGCACTGGTATGTGGCTTGTGTAAGGGTGAACTACGAGAAAAAATTCAAGCTTCTTATTGAACAAAACTTCAAGGATAAAAAAATCGCCTTGGAGACTTGGCTTCCTTTGGAAAGACGTATCATGATAAACAGCCGAGGTAAACGTGTTGTCCGTGAGGCTGTCTTTCTTACCACCTTTGTCTTTGTGAGAGTTGAGGACAAAAAACTTAATGAAATCCGCTTTCGGGACGATGTCTATAAGATGCTTTCGGAACCAGGCAAAAGTGCCCCATATGCTATCCCTAATACCATATTCGACAATTTTCGCAGAATTGTAATGACTGGCAAGGCTGATATACAGAATCACCCTATCAAAAAGGGTGACAAAGTGCGTATTATAGACGGAGAACTTGTTGGAGTTGTAGCCTATGTGCAGCGTATTCAAGGTAAGAAAGCCATTATAGGTGATGAAATCCGAAACATCTGCGGTGCTACCATTGAGATTGAAATGGTGAAACTGGAGTTCTTTAACAAATAGATGCTATTGGTGTGGCTTTACATTCCTCATTTATAATAAAACTTCAGTATATAGATTAATTTGATAAATATAATATGTATCTTGGCATAGGAATATAAATAAATATTCGATAGCAGTATGTATTTTTTTCTTTCTTCTGTTTAGAAGATAGGTTTTCGAAGATACCTTTCTTTAACAGTAAGAAAAAACTCCTTTTAGCTAGCAATGCCAGCTAAAAGGAGTTATAAGAGTTAATCAAGGCGGTGTCGAGCAGCCCAGCTTCCAGCATCCAGACACGGACACTCTTTGGGAGTAGTCCCAGGCAAGTCCCGATGGCCCACAATCTTCGCTTTCGGAAAGAGAATCTTCAGATTCCTGAAAAGGTCAATGAGTCTCGTTTCCTGCTCAGTGGTCATGGTGTTTTGCCACCATTAAAGTTGCGCCCTGTCATATCCAAGCATTACATTGATACATGGTATCATGCTTCTCAGATGGTGCTGCGTGCAAGTAAGATCATCATTCTTGGCTATTCATTCTCTTCTGCCGACAACTATTTCTGTGATATGTTGCGAGAGAACCACGATGCACAAATCATCATTATCGACAAGAACATGGAAACTACAAGTCGCAATGTGTGTCGTTGCCTCCAGTTGGATGCCAATCGCTACACCAGGCAAATAAAAGATGGGCATGAGATACGCAAATACAACAATCGAGTGACGATTATTGGAGCAGACTTGTCGGATGTTAATTTGGATGATGTGTGAGACATTAGGATATGAAGCAAAAACTCCCCCAAAAATTTGGTGGTTTCACAGAAAACCCTTATCTTTGCTGCGAATTAAATATAGAAGTTATGGCACAGTTAACATTACAGATAGATAGTCCATCTTTGTTGGAGCAATTAAAGAATGTCCTCTCTCTTATGAGAGGCGTTAAAATAGTTTCAGACTCCCCAGTTTCAAGGAGTGCTGCTTTGGAAGATGTTCCAAACGCAGAAACTTTGGCAGCAATGAAAGAGGCTGAGAGTGGTCATGATGCGGGAGTAGTTCGAGTAGATAGCTTAGAAAGTTTCATGGCATCAATGGAGGAATAGGGTTTATGAAAGAAATTCGAAAGACCTCGCAGTTCAAGAAAGATTATAAGCGTTTTAAGAATGATAAAGAATTTGTAGAAACGCTTATGGGGATAGTTAAGCTTTTGGCAGAAGGCAATCAGATACCGGAAGAATATAATCCTCATTCTTTGAAAGGCAACTGGAAGAACTATATGGAATGCCATATAGAAAATGATACACTTTTGATTTGGTTTGATAAGAACAATAATGCAATAGAATTAGTTCGTTTAGGTTCGCATTCTGAATTATTCGGTAAAGGACGTAAGCGCTGATCTCCATAACAGTCAGGCGGTCCCATCCCGCACAATATGGCGTAGACCGCTTTGGTCCGCCAACCTTAGAGCGTAGCGGTTCTGAGCACCGGAGGGCGGTTACATCACTAATCCCTATGGTAGGGATTTAGGGCTTGGGTATAGGGTAAGGCCCCCCTCTTCGCAAGAGGGGGACAGGGGAGTCGAAAAAATACAAGACTAAGATAATTATGAATAAAGAAGAAAGAAATTCCTTTCGAAAGGAAATGTTAGGTAAGTTAGAAGAACAATGGGCTAAGAATAATCGCCCTGAAGACGATCTCTTCTATTACCACCCTTCTGAAGATAAAATAGTCTTATCTCATTCCCTGTTCTGGGTGATGACCCAAAACATAAAAGGTAAGGTAGGAAAGGAAAAATACTTGTTGCTTCTCCGCCAATATCAGGAAGAGATGCTTGAAGCCTACTTGACGGAATCTGAAGACTTCAAAGACTTGCTGCACTATTGTAACATCATGTACAATGCTCTTCCTATGCTACTTCGAAGTACGTACGACTTCCATACTCACTTAGATGCTCGCAAACTAGCCGCCATAACGATTGTCGCTGGCGGTTATGGTGGTGATATGCCCGAAGACCAGGCGTATGACCTCCTCGATGATATAGACTTCTATTATAATAAGGTGAAGTGCCGCAAGATAGAAAAGCTCTTACCGGTATTGAGCAAACTGGTGATACAAGAGCAAAAATACCTTTAGCTTGCATTGAGGAATGCATCGAACACATAGGAGCGTAATGAAAGTTGGCTCTCAAATAGCCGAGTGCAGCTTATCTTCTGAAGTGCCGATACAAAATAGCTTTTTTCAAAAAACGAATAGATGTAACTACTTGTGATATAGTAGAGACGCAGTATTGGTGAAATACATTGAGTTGAAAAAACTCCTCCAAAAATTTGGTAGTTTCACAGAAAAAGCCTATATTTGCACAAAAAACAGAGAAATGGGGTATAAACTTCATTAAAACCAATAAAATTACGCTGTTATGATTAGTAAGAATGTACAAAATATGATTCCAAAGATAAAAGATTTCTTTGGTAGTCAGCCAATAACAAAGGCTTGGCTCTTTGGTTCATGCTCGCGAGGAGAAGAAACTACTGATAGTGACATAGACATTCTTGTAGAGTATGATCGTCAGCATAATCGAATTTCTCTGATGAAAATAGCAGGTATTATGTTGAATTTGGAAGACTTGCTTCATCGCAAGGTGGATATAGTAGAGGCTAATCGTCTCCTCCCTTTTGCTCAAGAAACAGCCAACCAAGATAAATTCTTGATTTATGAGAGAAAAAGTTAGAGATAGGGGAAGGTTAGAGCATATTCTTGAAGCGATAGAAAGTATAGAGGAGTTTCATGCTCAATATACTTTTGAAGATATCAAGAAGAATAAGCTCATCTTTTATGGCTTTACCAAATTGGTGGAAGTAATAGGCGAGGCTGTCTATATGCTTTCAACAGAATTTCGTGATTCTCATTCTGATGTAAATTGGCGTCAGATAGAACGGATGCGACATGTCCTTGTGCATGGCTATTATACCATAGACCCCGAAAGTCTATGGGATACGATAGAAGTAGACATTCCTGAGTTGAAACCTTGGATAGTTAGGTATCTGTCGGAGTAATAAAAAAACTTATATTTTTTGCCGTCCCCAGGCGGTCCCATCCCGCACAACATGGCGAGACCTTTGATTGGTCCGCCAACCCTATAGCGTAGCGGTTCCGAGCACCGGAGGGCGGTTACATCCCTAATCCCTATGGTAGGGATTTAGGGCTTGGGTATAGGGTAAGGCCCCCCTCTTCGCAAGAGGGGGACAGGGGAGTCGAAAAAATACAATAATTAATAAGGAGATTACGTTATGAACATAGAAGAAAAAAAAGCTGATTTTATGCGTCGCTTCAAGGCTTCTAGGGAGCGAAAGGCAGAATACATAGCACAAATGGAAAAGTGTATGCGTGATGCTTATCGCCGCAGAACCGGTAAGGAAGCAGAATCATTCTGTGTGTTGTAATGTCTAGCCATAAGCCAAGCATAGGTTAATAAATGCATTTTTCTCTTAAATCCTTGGTGATTACGAAATAAAATCGTACTTTTGTCGCTATATTAGCAATAAAAATGTATGATTATGGCAAACGAAAATAACAATATACAGGCTACTACTGATGATTCTCAGATAGTGCTCTATCAACCAGATGAAAGCATTTCTCTTCAAGTAAAAATAGAAGAAGATACGGTATGGCTTACGCAAGCTCAAATGGTTGAACTTTTTGGTTCTAGTAAAGCTAATATTAGTGAGCACATTACTAATATTTATCAGCAAGGAGAATTGATGCAGTCAGCAACTGTTCGGAAATTCCGAACAGTTAGAAAAGAAGGCAATCGTATGGTTACACGTAATATGGATTACTATAATCTTGATATGATTATATCAGTCGGCTTTCGTGTAAATAGTCATCAAGGTATTCGCTTTCGTCAATGGGCAAATAATGTTTTGAAGGAATATCTTCTTCGTGGATATGCTGTACATCAGCAGATGCTACAAATGGAGCAACGTATTGACAGCAAGCTTATGTTGCAGCATGATGAGATGCAACGAATAAAGGATACCCAGGCTAAGCAGCAACAGCAGCTTGATTTCTTTATTCGGACTTCGACCCCTCCTGCAGAGATGGTCTTCTTCGAAGGCGATTTCTACACAGCAAGAGTTGCTTTGGAGAACCTTGTTCGTTCTGCCAATCATCGAGTAATCATCATAGATGGTTATGTTTCATCGCTAACCCTTCCCCAACAATCATATAGATATTAGAAAATGGCGTAACGAGTCTCATGACCGCTGGCTTATCATAGACGATAGCCTCTATCATTGTGGTCATTCCTTAAATGCCAATGGCGGTCATAAGATTTCCGCCATAACCCTGATGGGAACCTCTCCTGAGGTAATCCTATCAAAAGTAGAATAAAAACAATATTCCTCATTCGAGCGACGACAAGTGCAGAGCGATACTGCAATGAGGAGCAAAAATAACTTTTTTCAAAAACAGATACGTGTAACTATTTGTAATATAGTGGGGACGCTGTATTGGTGATATACGTTAATCTGGGGGAGATTAGAGCAAGAAGCAAAAACTCCTCTAAAAATTTGGTGGTTTCACCGAAAAACCTTATATTTGCAGCCAATAATTAGAATATTACGATTATGGCAACATTGGTACTCGATAATACATTATATCAAGGCTATGCAACGATAGCAGAGCAGAATAACATCAGTGTGACTGATGCTATGGCAGAAGCTTTGCGATTATTGAAGCAACAGCTGAAAAAGAAGCCAAGCCTTTCGTTAAGGCAACGACTTGAGAAGCGAATTCTTGAACTTCGAGATTTGCCAGCGAATTGGGATTATGCAGGTTCCCCTTCCATATCATCAGAAGCATGTGATTATTCTCAGAAGGTTGTTTCATCTTGCAGCGAACCATTACTTCAGGGATTAGCAATATTCCCAAATACCAATGGCTATATATTAATGCAATGGAAGACCTCCAAAGGAGATGCCTGTTTATCTATTCTTAGTGATAGGATAGTGTATGATGTCAATTATGGAGAGATAGAGAAAGAGGGCATCCTCCCACTTTCGGAACTCCCTAAATTTTTGGAAGTCTTAAAGAACATAGCCTAATGGAATGTGATATAACATTTGAGAAACCAGTATTGAAAGATATGGAGGAGATAGCTCGATTGTTGTCTTCTCCAGCCTTTTATGATGAAAATACCCATCAGTTAAATTTTGCGGCATTTAATCTTCGACGTTTTACGAATGGTGAAGTAGAATCTTATGTCTCATTGTCCAGGCTGTCTTTCATAGACCAAAAGCATTTGAATAAAAAAGGTAAGTATGTTTTTAAAAAGACAGAAAGCCATTATGTGGGTTATGCTCTTTTTACTCCAAGGTATTTAGCAAATTTACATGATAGATTAAGAATATATCCTGTTAAAGCAGGTCTTAATGATCATTGTGGTATGTTTTTCTTGGGTACGGATAAGAAGATAGTTTGTGATGACTTGACGATTCGTCCTTATACATTAAAGACATTACGTTCTCTTTGTGACTTATTACAAGACAGGGTGGTTTTAAAATAGGGGTAGTATCCAGCACCTTTAGCAAGATAATAGGAAGGCGGTCCCATCCCGCATAATATGGCGCAGGGCTTTGATGCCCCGCCAACCTTATAGCGTAGCGGTTCTGAGCACCGGAGGGCGGTTACATCCCTAATCCCTATGGTAGGGATTTAGGGCTTGGGTATAGGGTAAGGACCCCCTCTTCGCAAGAGGGGGACAGGGGAGTCGAAAAAATACAATAATTAATAAGGATCTTACGTTATGAACATAGAAGAAAAAAAAGCAGATAAGGAAGCAGAATCATTGTAAGTGTTCGGTGAATGCCGTATTGTGTGCCTAGATAAAGTTTCGTACCTTTGCATCGTGATTTTAAATTATTCAAATTATGGTACAAGGCAAGAAACAATTAAACAGCAAGCCAAAGTTCGCCGA